>JAEUQZ010000309.1 GCA_016788965.1 Anaerolineae bacterium
CGCCTCGGTGAGGATGTTGCCCCAACTGGCGGTGGGTGGCTGGACGCCCAATCCCAAGAAGCTGACGTAGGCTTCGGAGAGGATGGCGGTGGCGACGCCGAGGGTGAGGGCGACGATGATCGAGGCCAGCGTGTTCGGGAGGATGTGGCCGGTGATGATGCGCCAGTTGGGTAAGCCCAACGCGCGGGCAGCCAGGATGAACTCGGTTTCTTTAAGCGAGAGGACGTTCGAGCGGACGATGCGGGCCAGACTCATCCAACTGGTCAGGCCGAGGATGAGGATGATGACGATGACGCTGCCGCTGAAGGTGCGGCCAAACAACTCGATGGCCGGGATTTTGCTGCCGAAGAACTTCGCCATCACCAGCAGCAGCAGCAGCGAGGGGATGCTGAGCATGGCCTCGGTGATCCGCATCAGGATGGAATCGATCCTGCCGCCGTAGTAGCCGGAGAGGGCGCCAATGGTCGTGCCGACGACAACTTCGACGGTCACGGCCAGCACGCCGATGATGAGCGAAATCTGCCCGCCGTAAATCGTCCGCGCCATGATGTCGCGCCCGATGCGGTCGGTTCCAAAGGGATGTTCAGCGGAGGGCGGCTGCAAGCGCCGGGAAGTGTCGTTGAAGTTGGCGTCGGCTTCGCTGAAAACGAACGAGCCGATCAGGATATAGAGGAACACGCCGATCAGGAGGAACAGGCCGGCCATGGCGGCGCGGTGGCGCACAAAGCGGCGCACGACCCGCTGGGTGGGAGTCTGGGGTTCAATCTCGTCTTTGACGGTCAGTTTGATCGGCGCGGCGGCGGATGTGCTGGTCATCGTTCAGCCCTCTTAAGTGTAGCGGATGCGCGGATCAAGCCAGGTGTAGACGATATCGGTCAGCAGTTGGAAGACGACCACGGCGACGGAGATCATCGTCAGCAGCCCCATCAGCACGCTGTAGTCGAGGCGCTGCAAATGGTCGATGAACAGGCGGCCCATGCCCGGCCAGGCGAAGATGGTCTCGGTGACGATGGCTCCGCCGAGCAGAAACGGGAGGTCGAGGCCAATCAGGGTCGCCAGCGGCAGGGCGGCATTCTTGAAGGCGTGGCGGAAGAGGATGTTGCGCTCGGTCAGACCTTTGCTGCGGGCGGTGCGGATGTAATCCGAGTTGATGACTTCCAGCATGTTGGAGCGGATGTAGCGGCTGTAAGCGGCGATGCTGATGATGCAGATGGTGGTCACGGGCAGCACCATGTGCCAGACCACCTGGCCGAAGGTACGGCCCTCCTGCGGATCGAAGATGCCGGAGGTGGGGAAATAAGGCAGCCCCCATTCCCTGAACTTGACGGCGAAGATGTACAACAGACCGAAAGCCACCAGGAAGATCGGCATCGAGAAGGTGATGAAGGATAACCCGGTGAGGAGGTTGTCCAGCAGGCTGTACTGCCGCACCGCCGAGACGACCCCGATAATCAGCGCCACCGACAGGATAATGATCTCGGAGGAGACCATCAGCAGCAGGGTGTTGGGCAGGCGGTCGCCGATGACTTTGGTGGCGGGCTGCTTGGTGACAATCGAGGTTCCGAAGTCGCCGCGCAGGACGCCCAGCCGGGTTCCGGGGGTTTCCGGCACGCCGTCGCCGTCGCGGTCGAAGAGCGTCCAGTCATTGCCGATCAGCCAGTAGAGGTACTGCGTCAGGATAGGCTGATCCAGCCCCAACTGGCGGCGGAGGCGTTCGCGGTCATCCGGACGTGTCGGCACGCGCCCGCCCATCGTCGCCAGCGGATCGCCAGCGGATTGCAGCAGCAGGAAGATCACCAGACTGACCAGCAGCAGCAGCGGGATGGCTTGCAGCAGACGGCGAACGATATAGGCAAACATGATTCCCCCGGCGCGGAATAGGATAGGGGCGGTTCAGTAACCGCCCCTATCGTTGTGAAACTCGCGTGATCTAGCCGGTCACGTCCCAGTTGACGGCGTTCCAGAACGGATCGGCGCCGCTGTACAGGACATCCTGCAAACGGGCGCTCGTGGCCCACAGGTCGGCATCGTACCAGACGCCGATCCAGATGACATCATCGTAGAGCGCCTGGTCGATCTGCTGGAAGATGGCCGTGCGGGCAGCCGTATCGGTCGTCTGAAGCTGCTGTACCAGCAGGTCGGTCACGGTCTGGTTGCAGTAGCCGGTCCAGTTGCTGCCTTCGGGATTCGTGTCGCTGGGAATCTCGGCGCAGGAGAACACGCTGGTATCCGGGTCGGGGAAGGCCGGGTTCTGCGACCATTCGGCAATATCGAACTGGCCGGTCGAGGCCGGGCCGCCATCGCCGTATGAATCGAAGAAGTTGTCGTAGTTGAAGATTTCGATCTTGATGCCCAGGGCGGCGAAGTCCTGCTGGACGACGGCCTGAATGTCCTTGCGGATCTGGCGCTGGTTGGCGATGTAGCGCAGCACCAGTTCGACGCCATCCTTGTCGCGGGTTCCGTCGCCGTTGCTGTCTACCCAGCCGGCTTCATCCAGCAGGGCAGCGGCCTGTTCGGGGTCATAGGGGTAAGCGGCCGCATCCGGGCGGGTATAGGGCGTGCCATCCCAATAGCTGACGGCCACGCGGGTCTTGCCGAGCAGCAGATCATCGACGATCTTCTGGCGGTTGAAGGCCAGCGCGATGGCGCGGCGGACGTTCACGTCCTGGAGTGCCGGGTGTCCCTTCTCCGGGTTGACGTTCAGGAACCAGGCTTCGTTGTAGCCCGACGGGGTGATGTCGATGACGAGACCCTGGGCTTCCAGGTCAGCGGCGTCAGCGTGGGTCAGGAACGGGCCGATGTCGGCATCGCCGGCGACCAGGGCGGCGTTCTGGGTGGCATCATCGGGGACGATGCGGAAGAAGATTTCATCCAGCTTGGGCGCGCCGCCGAAGTAGCTGTCATTCCGCACGAACGAAAGGAAGCTGCCCGTTTCCCACTGGCTGAAGAGGAAGGGGCCGCTGCTCACGCTGGGGGCGCGGTTGAAGTCGGCGGTATCGAGCGTGCCTTCGGCCTCGAAGACCGGGCGGAGGATGTGTTCGGGGATGGCCGGGGTGGCGGTGTACAACTGCACCAGCCACGGGGCAAAGGGTTCATTGAAAGTGACGACGACCGTCTGGGCATCGGCAGCGGTGACGCTGGCGACCTTCGTATCCCACGGGTAGCGGCTGCTGACCGTATTCGACTCCGCCAGAATCATCTCGTAGGTGAAGACGTAGTCGTCGGCGGTGATCGGTTCGCCATCCGACCAGGCAATGTCATCGCGCAGCTTCATGGTCAGCACGGTTCCGTCGGCGCTGAGGCCGCCGTTCTCCACGGTCGGAATCTCGGTCACTTGCACCGGAACCGCCTGGAGGTTGTTGTCGATGAACCAGGGCGGAGTCAGGTACAGGTCGATGATGTTGGTCGAGAACCACATGCTGGTATACAGGGCGCTGAGGGTGTCCGGTTCCTGCACATAGCTGACCGTGACCACCTTGCGATCCTGGGCCATCACCGGCGCGGCGATCAGGACGATCAGCGCCAGCGCCAGTAGAAGAATCCCTCGGTTCTTCATAACGATACTCTCCTTAGAAGTGTGTTCGGACTCGGTAGAAAACGCGAGTGCGTTGAATAATAACGCCCTCACTGGAACGCGACAACAAATCGGCGGCGCGAGTTTCTGGAACCCGCAGATTCCATGATCCTCACCCCCCTCTCCACTTCGTGGACGAGGGGGAGCTATTCCCGGTTCTGTAAAGTCCCTTCTCCATGAAATGGGGAAGGGATTTAGGGATGGGGATCGGATGTGCCCTCATGCTCTTGATTACGCGCAAATGGGGCCGGAGGTTCACCAGCGTTCCCGATACCAGTACTGGTAGACCTCGCGGAAGCCGAGTTTGTCATACAGGCGCAGCGCCGGATCGTTGGCCGGATGCACCTGAAGATAGGCGTTGGTCGCGCCGCGCCCCTTCCCCCAATGCAGCAGGTTCAGCACCAACTGGCGGCCATAGCCCTGATTGCGGAAGGCGGCATCGGTCACGATGTCGAACAGGCCGATCCAGCCGCGCTCGACGACGCCCAGTCCCAGCGCAACCGCGTCGCCATTCACCCGCAGCCTGGCGCAGCACAGAGGATGGACAATCGCGGCGAGCATCTGGCGCATGACCGGGTGGTAACTGGGTTGTGCCGGGCGCAGCCGGAAAAAGGTCTCCAGCCAGCCCTCGTCGATCTGTTCCAGGAATTCGACCTCGGCCTCGGCGGGCGGTTCCAGGCTGTCCAGCGCCAGGGTTTGCACGCTCGCGCCCTGATCGTGGCGGTAGCCATCATGTGCCAGCAGCCTATCGATGCGCTGCGCTTCCGGCAGCGGCGTCAGTTTGAAGACGGTCGGCTGCTTCCAGGCGGCGTAGAGCCGCTCGGCGGTGGCGATCTTCGCTTCCAGGTCGAGGCGCGAGTCATACAGCGGACTGACCGAGTTGGCGCGGCGGGTATAGCCATCGGAGAAGCGCAGCACCCAGCCGTCGTAGAAAGTGGTACGCAGGGCGGGCAGGGCGTTCAGGCTGATTTCTTCCAGGAATCGAATGTGGGCGTCAAGTTCCGTGAGAGGATAGGCTTCGGTCGCGTTCATGGTCGGTGAGGTCGAGGTTCGGTACGGGATGAGGCCGGGGCGGTGTCTTTCCACCACCCCGGCGGGATTGAATCCGGTTCAGACAATCGGCACGCTGTTGATGCTGCCTTCAACGATTTCGACCCAGGCCGAGGCGACCCAGCCGGTCGTGCCTTTCCAGACGACCTGATACCAGTCACCAGCGCGTGTCCGCCCGATGACGGCCATCGTGCCGCCCCAGGTGACGCGCCCGATCTGGGCCGAGTTGACGGTCGGAGCCGCGCGGAGCCGGAGCGTGGCTTCCGACATGGCGACCACGCCCGTCGGTGATTGGGCGGCCGGGTTGCCGCTGACGACGAAATCGCTGACCACGGGCGCATTGAATTCGTTGCCGTTGATGAAGACGTAGTAACCGAAGACCCAGCCCTGGAAACCGCTGAGCTGGATCAGGAACCAGCGGGCGCGGTCATCCCGTCCAACCACCTGATAGGTCTGGCCGCGCAGGACCTGACCGATCTTGGGGGCGAAGGCCGAAGGTGACGCCCGCACGTTCAGCACCGAGGCGCGGATGACGGTGGCGGTCAGCGCGCCGCCTGGAATGGGCGGCAGCGAAGTCGGAGCCGGGGTTGCCGTCGGGCCGGGTGTCGGAGTCGGGCCGCTGAAGGTCGGGGTGGTCGCCCCGGTCAGCGCCCACTGCACCTGCAAGACGGCCTGATCGATGCTCTCGAAGTATTCGACAGTCAGGGTGTGCGGCCCGGCGGTGAGCGTCTGCTGGATGGTATCGGTCGTCAGGGGGCGGCCGACGAAGCGATCCAGCACCAACGCGCCATCGACATACAGGCGCACGCCGTCATCCGACGAAATGGTGAAGGTGTACGTCCCGGCGAAGAAGTTCTGCACCGAGGTAAACCGCGCCGAAAAGTTGTCGGTCGGGATGCCCGGCACGGCCACGCCGTTGACGATAGGCCCGCCCGCGCCCCAGTTGAAGTTCAGGCCGTTGATTCCGGTGACGGGGACACCGATTCCGGTCAGGTTGTTGCTGGGAAAGAACGTTGCCGACCAGTTGGTGCCGAATTCCTGCGCCATCGTCAAGGGGACGACGGCCATGAAGAGGACAACGATGCCAAGTAAAAGGGCTGCTGCCAGCGGTCGTCTGCTCATGCGGCCCACGCCTCCAGTTCGCAAATCAGGCGAGAATCAGGACGACCTCGCCAGGCCAGTTGGGTTCAAAGTCCAGTATAGTTCCCTTCGCCGATTTCTGCACACAGGACTTTATGCCACACGGGGCGTAGGATTTGATCGTTGCTATTGACAACAAATCGGAAATGCGGTATATTGTTGTCAACTACAACGTTGTGGATAGCAATGAATCGGGAGCGCGCTATGGTGGAGTTGGGATTTCTGCTGCGGGAAGTGACGCGGCTGCACGCGCAGCTTCAGCGGACGACGGTGGACTGCTGCCGGGTGACGCCGACCGAATGCCTGGTGCTGACCGAACTGGGACGCAGCGGCTCGCAGTCGCTGGCTGATCTGACGCGGCGGCTGGAGGTCGATAAGGGCTGGCTGAGCCGGGTGGTCGAGGGCATGGTCAGCGATGGGCTGGTTGCCAAAGGGGAGAACCCTGGCGACCGCCGGGCGATCCTGGTCTCGCTGACCGACGACGGCGACGGACGCTGCTGCCAGATCAACGACGACCTGGATGATCTCTCCAGCCGGGTGATGGGGCGCATTCCGGCAGCCGAACGCGCCGGCGTCGAACGGGCGCTGGAACTGCTCCACGCCGCGCTGCTGGAAGAATCCCAGGTCAGCCCGCAGGAATGCTGTTGAAGG
>JAEUQZ010000030.1 GCA_016788965.1 Anaerolineae bacterium
CAAACAGGCGGTTTCGATGGCGAATTTCAGTCGTTCGCTGGTGAGCGGTTTACCCCGGAAGATGATTTTGCCCGCCCTGACGCGGCTGGCGGAGAGTACCTTTTCAGCAGCCGCGATGCCGGCGGCGGCGATGCGGTTCAGCAGTTCGACGATCTGCTGGTGGTTGATCGCGCCGCTGGTCGATTCGTAGCGGCAGCGCCAGTGATCGACGCAGAAGGTTTCCGGCATCCCCTTCGGCCAGACCTTCTGGCCGCGGTTGCTAATCATGGTCAGCGTGAGCGCCCCGCTATCGACCTGGCTGAGCGCCTCGCCCAGGACGTTCGGATCGCGGTTGGCCTGATCCCAGTTCAGGAAGACATCCACGCCGATGGTTTCTTTCTTGGCATGGGGGCGGATCACGGCGGCGCTGGTGGGTGTGACGCTGCCCTCGGCGGCATAGGTAACGGCCTTGAGCGTCTCCGGCAGCTTGCCCAGGTTAGCGACCACGGCTTCGGCGAATTCCTTTGTGCCGACCTTGCGCTTGCTGACGCCCTCGCGGAAGATGTCGTAGGTATGCGTGCCCTCTTCGACCGTCCGCAGCCAGGCGTTATGCACCCGTTCGGCAATCCTGGGCTGGCCGATATGCACCATCATCATCACGCCGGAGAGCAGCAGCCCCGACGGGTTGGCGAGGTTCTGCCCGGCGCGGCGCGGCGCGGAGCCGTGAATGGCCTCGAACATGGCAGCATGTTCGCCGATGTTGGCCGACCCGGCCAACCCGACCGACCCGGCGATCTGCGCGGCCACGTCCGAAAGGACATCGCCGTACAGGTTGGGCAGCACGATCACGTCGAAGGCTTCCGGCGTATCGGCCATCTTGGCCGCGCCAATATCGACGATCCAGTGTTCCTTCTCCAGGTCGGGGTATTCCACGCCGATCTCATCGAAGACGTGGTGGAAAAGACCGTCGGTCAGCTTCATGATGTTGTCTTTGGTGAAGGCTGTGACCTTCTTGCGGTTGTTGCGCCGGGCGTACTCGAAGGCGTAGCGGACGATCTTCTCGCAGCCGGGGCGGGAAATGAGCTTGAGGCACTGGTAAACCTCATCGGTCTGGCGGTGTTCGATGCCCGCGTATAGGTCTTCTTCGTTCTCGCGGACGATCACCAGGTCCATGACCGGGTGCTTGGTACGGATGAAGGGATGGTAGCTGGCGCAGGGGCGCACGTTGGCGTAGAGGCCGAGCGTCTTGCGCGTGGTGACGTTGATGCTCTTGAAGCCGGTTCCCTGCGGCGTGGTCAGCGGAGCCTTATAGAACACCTTCGTCCGGCGCAGTGAGTCCCAGGCGCTCGGTTCGATCCCGGCGGTGTTGCCGCTCAGGTAAATCTTCTCGCCGACGACGATCTCTTCGATGTCGATGTCGGCTCCGGCCGCCTGGAGGATATGCAGGCTGGCCGCCATGATCTCCGGCCCGATGCCATCCCCATAGGCCACAGTAATCGGTGTCTTCCCCATCTTCGCCCTCCTTCAAAGGCTGTGCGGCGGCCCTGGCTGCCCGGCCGTCAGTGGACAACAAAATAGACCCATGTGAATCCGGGATGGGTTGCATCCTGAACTCACATGGGCCTACGGTGCAACCAGTCGTTCCAACGCGACTTTTTGCGGAGTCTGCCTCACGCGATGGATATCACTATAGCGGAAAATCGCTCAGCGTCAATCGTAGAATTACCGACCTCTCATTATTTGGGGTCGAGCGGCAGCATGACGAAGGCCTCCGCCAGCGCCGCGCCCGCCGCATCCGTGACGGGCAGCAGACTCCCATCGGCAGGATCGACCCAGCCGATCCGCAGCGTCGCCGCGCCGGGCACAGCCGGGAACCACAGGCGGTCGGTCACGCTGGAACCCGGTTCCCAGGTGTTCGTCGGCGCGAAGCCGTTGAGCGGGGGACGATCCTGCTGGGCGAGGATCACGCCGTCAGCGTCTAGCACATGAGCGAACCAGCTCAGCGCGGGACGCTCGACTCCGACAGCCAACCATTCCAACACCACCAGCACATCCGCGCCGCGCCGCTCGATGCCATAACGATCCAACCGCACTGCCCCACCGAAGGTGAACCCGGCGATTTGGGAGGGTTCGGCGCGGGCTGTGGTGAAGCGCAGCAGTCGGTGTCCTGCCGCCGGGTCTTCCCCACCGAAGGCGCAGCAGTCCAGCAAAAGCTGCTCCTGCCAGTTTTCGGCGCTGGCGGGCGGAAACCACGTTAGCAGTGCCAGATCGCCGCCCTGCTGGAGCGCCCAATCGGTCATCGGGCGAGCCAACCGATCCCCTGGCGCGGTCGGCGCGTTGGTGGAGGTGACTCGGCGTCCTTCGACATCCAGCAGCGCCTCGCTGAAGTGCGTCGAGGCCACCAGCAGGCTACTGCCGGGCGGCGCTGCCGCTTCAAGCTGGCGGATCTGCGCCGTGATCTCGTTATCCTGCTGTCGCCAGCCGGTGAGATTCAGCGCGGCGATGACGACCAGCATGAACGCGATCAGGCCGCGCCGGGTTCGCGTCCACAGTCCGGCCAGCAGAATCGCCAATACCGCCGCCAGATGCACAAAGTCGATGCCGCCGGACAGCCAGGACGGTTCCAGCGGCCAGCCGATCCCGACCAGCGCCAGATGGCCGAGCGCCGCGAACGCCGCCGGATCGGTCAGGATCGCGCCGGAGATGGTCAAGCCGCTGGCCGAAGCATATTGCTGGAAGAGCAGGCTGAAGTAGACATCGATGTCCACCAGCGCCCCCAACAGGCTGATCGCCAGCGAGAGCAAACCCAGCCCAGCGATCACGATAAGCAGGCCGGGCCGCGTCCAGGCCGCCTCGATCAGCGGAGCCAGCAGTAAGGCCAGCAGCGGCACGATGGGCAGCAGGAAGCGCGGCCCCCAGACCACGCCCCCCTCCCAACTCGACCACAGCGCGAACAGGATCAACTGCACGCCGCAGAGCGCCAGCAGCAGCGCCGCCAGCCGTCCATCCCGCCGCCGGAGCATCAAGCCGCCAGGGAGCGCCAACAGCAGCGCCGGACTGTACCAGAACAGACCGCGAAACGGGCTGATCGTCAGCCCGAACAGGCCAGTCAGCAGCGGGGTGGTGAAACCTTCGCCCGTATCGAAGCCGTAGCCTGTGGTCAGCGGGCTGCCAAAGCGCGCGGCGTTATACAGACCGATCCCAACCAGCGCGATCCCGCACGGGATCAGCAGCGCCAGCACATCGCGGAAGACATCCATGAGCCTATCTCTTCGCCGCGCCGCCTCCAGCATGATCCATCCCAGGAAGAGCATGGCGAAGACGCCGTAAACCAGATTGATCCCGAACAGCAAACCCAACGCCGCCCCAGCGCCGATCAGCGCCCGGCGGCCAGCGGCGCGGTTCCACACGGCCATCACCGCCGCCAGCATCAGCAGCGCCGCCAGCGGTTCGCCGTAAAGAGTCTGGGTATAGGGCAGCGGCAGCATCACCCCGTAGAGCAGCCCACTCACGAAAGCCGTCCGCGCCGAATAGCCGATCCGCCGCGCCAGCGTGAACAGCAGCACGGCTGTCGCCGCCGTGACCAGTGGATTGAACCACATGGCCGCCGCCCGCGCATCCAGCCAGGGCAGCGCCTCGGCCAGCGCCGCGAAGGGCAGCAGCGCCAGCGAGGGCGTGATTCCCTTCTTGGAATACCACGCGCCATCCTGCCCGAAAGTGCCCATGCGGGCTTTGTCGAAGGGCAGCAGCGCATCCGCCGCGCCGATCACACCGATGTCCAGGCGGCCGTCGCGGACGAGCGTCGTCGAGACGGCCAGGATCGCCTGCCCATCGATGGAGTTGAGCCGGGGGGTATACACCAGCAGGTACAGCCCCAACAACAGACTGAACAACGCGATCCGGGGATGAGTCCTCACCATACGGAGCCTGAAGATGCGCTCACTTCATCGCCCAGGGCGGGACGGCGAAAATCTGATCGGTCGTCAGTTCCAATCCAGGGAACAGATCGGCCAGATCGAGCGGCTGCGCCCCCCGATAGATGCGGATTTCCGGGTTGTTATCGCGGCGGTACTGATGCACTTCGCGGGTGGTTGGGTACATGATCCAGACCTGTTCGACGCCCTTTTCCAGATAGGTACGGATTTTGGTCTGCACATCGTCGGCATCGTCGCCGGGCGAAATCACCTCGACGGCCAGATCGGGAATGCCGGGATAGGGTTTGTTGGGGTCGGGCATGGAGACGATGTGCGCCGCGCGGATGAAGGAGACATCCGGTACGAACGAGTCCTTCAGTCCGGCGGCCTCCGAGAACATCAAATAGGTCATGCCGTCGAAGAAAACCAGTCCTAACTGCCGCTGCATCACGTAAGGATCGAGGGCGCGGAAGATATTCCCGCCGATCAGGTGGTGGGCGAATCCCGCAGCCGACATCTTCACAAGTCTCCCATCGATGATTTCCAGGCGCGCATCGCCCAACGCCAGCAGTTCCTCCAGCGTCAGCAGTTTGGGTTGAACCGGTGCATCCAGCATAGAACCGTCCTCCCGCTAGAGACTGTCGGCTTCGCGCAGCACATGCCGGGCGATCACCAGTCGTTGAATCTCGCTGGTTCCTTCGCCGATGGTCATCAGCCGTTGGTCGCGGTAAATGCGCTCCACCGGGAATTCGCGGCTGTAGCCGTAGCTGCCGTGAATCTGGATGGCGCTGCGGCAGACCATCTCGGCCACTTCGCTGGCCTTGAGCTTCGCCATGGCCGCCATTTTGCCGAATGGCCGCCCCTGATCTTTCAACCACGCAGCCTGATAGACCAGCAACCGCGCCGCTTCGATCTCCATCGCGGCATCGGCCAGCATCCACTGAATGGCTTGATGTTCGCTGATCGGCTTGCCGAAGGCCCGCCGCTGCCGGGCATACTTGACCGCCTCCTCGAAGGCCGCCCGCGCCAGACCGACGCACAGCGCCCCGATGCCGATGCGCCCGTTGTCGAGCGTCTGCATGGTCTGCTGGAAGCCGCGCCCCTCTTCACCCAGCAGCGCGTCCAGCGGCACGCGCACCTCGTCGAAGCTGAGCATCTGCGTCGGTGAGCCGTTCAAGCCCATCTTCTTCTCCGGCGCGTGAACGGTCAGGCCGGGACTGCCCGGTTCGACCAGCAGCATACTGAAGCCGTGTGTTCCGGTGGCTTTGTCCGTCCGCGTCAGCGTGACGATGACCGGGGAAAAGCGCGGGTTGGTGATCCAGGCTTTGCTGCCGCTGATAACCCAGCTATCGCCATCTCGACGGGCGGAAGTTTGCACCCCACCTGCCAGATCCGAACCCGCTCCCGGTTCGGTCAGCGCCAGCGACCCCAGCACTGTGCCGCTGGTCAGTTTGGGCAGATAGCGCGCCTTCTGCTCCGGCGTCCCCCAGGCGGTGATCGGCCCACAGCACAGGCCGTTGTGCGCCGTCACCGAGAGACCGGTCGAGCCGCAGGCCCAACCGAGTTCCTCCACCGCAATCGCTGTGCTGATCGAATCCAGCCCGGCCCCGCCGTATTCCTCCGGGACTTGCAGCCCGGTCAGCCCCAGTTCGGGCATGCGCCGGATGGCCTCCCAGCGCATCTCCCCGGTGCGGTCTACCTCGCCAGCGTAGGGCTGAATCTCGCCCGCGCAGAAGTCATGCACGGCGCGTTGAAACATCTTTTGTTCGGCGTTGAGTTCAAAATCCATGAAAGCACCTCAAGAAAAGCGGTCTCTTGAGGCGCGATTATAGCGTATGCGGTTCAGACAGGGGTGGATCAAGCCGTCAGGCGGACTGCGACTCGCTCTAGCAGCGACAAAGCCGCGCTGCCGAACTGCTGCACATCGATGGGCTTGAACATCAGGCAGTCGCCGCCGAGGTTCTGGAAGCGCTCGCGGTGTTCGATGGAGGCCGTGGCCGTCACCAGCATGAAGGGGATATGTGCCGTCAGGCGGTGGCTCCGCAGTGTGTGGAGGACATCCAGCCCATTCATGCGCGGCTTCATCAGGTCGGAGATGACCAGCGAAATCGAGCGGTTCAGGCACAGCCGGGTCACTTCCGTGGGATCAGAAACAGCCAGTGTGGTCAGCCCACGGCGGCGCAGGATATGCTCGAAGAGGCGGCTAATCTGTGGATCGTTGTCGGAGATGATGATCGGCGCGGAACGAGTCAGTTCGGAATAGACGCTGGTAGCAGTCGTTCCAGGGTCAGACCACTGCCCGGCAACACGAAGGCTGCTTTCCCCACGGAAACTTCTGCCTTCCATAGTCTATATCCCCCTCGACTCGCGTGACTATGTTTTTACCATACGTCCACCGTGTGAGTACAATCTGAGTAGGAAAAGCATCAAAATGAGACTATCATGAGATTTCTCAAGAAAGTAAAAAGGCTTCTCAAGGGTTTGCCAGGAAAGTATTGAGCATGTCACGCTTTACGCAGCGCATTGGGTTAAGCCGCTATGAAGCCGACGAGCATTATCAGATGGCGCTCGAAGCCGACCGCAAAGGCCGCTTCGATCCGGCCATCAACCACATGACCGATGCCATCGCCCTGCTGCCTTCACGGGCGGAGTATTACGCGGCGCGGGGATTCTTCTATCTGGAAGACGATGTGCCCGATAACGCGCTGGCCGATTTCGAGCAGGCGCTCAAACTCAACCCTGGGGAGATGCTGGCGCATTACGGCCGCGGCATGATCGCCTACAAGAGCAATAACCTGGAAGAAGCCCAGGCGCACTTCGCCGACGCCTACCGCGCCGATCCCAACCGCCCGGAAACGCTCTACTATCTGGCGCTGATCTACCACCGCAAGAAGGACTCGGCCGTCGCCCGGCGGCTGATGGAGGTGGCGCTCGAACGCTTCGACCCGGTCGATACCCGCCACCGCGCTGATGCCCAGCGTTGGATCAAGGAGTTCGACCGCATCCTGGCCGCGAAGAAGCCTTGAACGTCACGTCCACTTCTGGGCGGCTTTGATGACCTCGTAGGCTTCGCTGAGGCGCTTGAAGCGCAGTTCGGCCTCTTCTTTCGGCAGCTCGCTCACATCAGGATGCACCTCGAAGGCCAGCCGCCGAAAAGCCGCCTTGACCTCTTCGCGGCTGGCGCTGCGTTCCACTCCCAGCATCTCGTAGGAAATGTCCAGCCGCGTCTTGACGGGCGGAACCGATTCAGGCGGCTTCTGATGCGCTGGACGCTCCCAGTGCGGCATCCCGGCATAATCAAAGCGCGGCCCGGTGTACTGGTAGCCGCTGTAGTCGGTGTTGCGGATCGGCGGTGTGTTAGTGGCCGCCTCGCTCTCCAGATCGACCAGCAGCCAGAAGCCCTTCAGGGCGCTGTGCTTGACCGTCGCCCGGAAGTGCCGCAACTGGGTGATGGCAATCGGGGCGCCGTAGGCCGTCTGGTATTCCTGCCGCGAAATCGGTTTGAACTGCACCGGCATGATCCGCGGCGCGGCGGGGTCGGCACGGTAGGCATACGCGCGGTCGTTCACCAACGCCTGGAACGGCACGTACCAGGCTTCACCCTGAATCCGTTCCCCCTGCATCGGGAGCAGGGCCGCGTCCAGCAGGAACAACACCGGAATGCCGCTCTCGGTGGCAGTTTCGATGAGTTTCCGCACCCGGTTGGGTTTGATCGGCTCATCGATCAGATGGACATGCAGCACGTTGCCGCCCCAGGTGGTCACCACCAGATCGACCTCGCGGACGCCCGCCCCAGTCAGCGAGGACTGCCCCAGGGTGCAGCGCTGCACATTCACCAGCCGGATGAACTGCTCGCGCAGCCACTTCTTGAACAGCAGGCTTTCGTTGGGATTCATCGATCAGTTCATCCGAAGCCGCGCTAACGGGCAGCCTTCTCGTAGACACCCATGAGCGTGATCCAACCAATCCCCATGACCAGTCCAATCGCCAGTCCCGTAGGAATCGATAGCCAGAACTGCCACTGGATCAGACCGAAACCGGTTCCCACCAGTTCGCCCAGGAACCAGGCCGCAAAACCGACTGCGATCCAGCGGATGGCGCGGCTTTGAAAAAGCGCAGTTCGGCTGAGGACCAGCCATTGCAGCACGCCATGACTCACCCCCATCGTGAGGCCGAAACCCATCGTGGCAACCAGAGTCCCATAGTTCAGCAGGAATGGGGCCACACGACGACCGAGGACAGCGCCAGCGGTGAAAGCCAGCGTGCAGTCGGCAATCCACCACACCAGGCTCCGGGAATGATCCCGGAAATGCCGCAGCAGCACCACGGTCTGTACCACCCCCACGATCAGCCCCAACAGGATGTCTCCCAGAATACCCTGTACAAGGCCTACCTGGTCTGCCCCTATCCAGGTTCCAATCACGATTCCGATGGTGGTGAGAATCGTCCATTCTGCGGCAAACTGGACACGCTTGGACATCATGACTCCTCAGCAGGCATGAATAGGCTCAATTAGCCTGAAACACTACCCTCTGCACATTAAGCCAACCTAAATGGCTGGCGGATACGTTCCTTCAGCCCCGCCGCGCCATCCACAGCAGCGCCGCGCTCAAGCCCAGCAGAGCGCCGGCTGCCACCCAACCCGGCCCGCGCTGGATCATCGCCAGCAGCATCAGCACGGGATAGTCCAGGAAGAGGTGCGCGTGCAGCGCGTTCTTGAAGAACATCAATCCGGCGCAGATCAGGCTGCTGCCCAGCCCTACCCCCGCGCCCACCAGCATCCCGCCGAGCAGCGCCCTGCCCCGACTGAGAGATGCACCGCCCAGATGCCGGGTCGTCATCCCTGCCGCCAGCAGCAGCGCCCCGCTCCAGCTCAACAGCGCCACCGGCCAGACCCGCGTATCCTCCAGGTTCAGCCACAGCAGCACGCTCCCACCGTACAACAGCGCCGCCCATCGGAGAGCCGCGCCACCCAGTGGAACGCGCAGGCCGCCCGGATCGGGATTCACCCAGTTATCGGGGGACTGCTCAGGCGCGGAATTCATGACAATAGGTTTGTGTATGGTTTGAATGGGAGCCAATCGTGCGTTTCATCACCGTCATCATCTTCGCTCTGGGGCTGCGCTGGCTGGTCAATGTCCTGCCCGGTTCGCGCCGTGCCAACCGCCCGACCCACCGTGCCTTCTACCAGCGCGGCTTCATGTCCGACGAGATCGACGCCCTGGAATCGATGCTCGATGCCGAAGACTGGCGCGAACGCCGCCGTCGTTAGCTCACCCGCCCGCATACATCCGCAGCAGCGCGTCGGTCGCCTCGACCATCCCACCAAATGAAAACCGCTCCATGCCGATAGCGTGGTTGGACGCCAGATGCGCCCGCATCCCCGGCTTGAACGCCTCAGTCAGCGCGTCGGCCAGCGCCTCCACATTCACGTAGGCAACCAGCAGCCCGTTGACCCCGTGTTGGACGACTTCGGGGTTGCCGCCTTTGTCGCTGGCGATCACCGGCGTACCAACTTGGAGCGCCTCCAGCAGCGTGTGAGATAAGCCCTCATAGCCCGAATACAGCGCCAGATAATCGGCAGCGCGGAAATACAATGCCAACCGCGCCCGGTCGATCCGCCCCAGGAACCGCACCCGCCCGGTCAGTCCAGCCTGCGCGACCTGGCGCTCCAGATCAGGATGAGTCTCGCCTTCCCCGGCCACCAGCAGATGCGCGTCAGGAACCTGCCGCAGCGCCGCGATCAGGTGATCGACGCCTTTCCAGGGAGTCAGCCGGGCAGCCGTCACCACCGTCGGCACATCCGGCAGATTCAGCCGCGCCCGTGCCTCGGCCTGCGAAAGCGCCAGCAGCGGCGTCTCCGTGGCCGCGCCGCTCGGCTCCGGCGGCAGCGCGTTGTAGATGACCTGCACCCGCTCCTCTGGCACGCCCCAACCCACGACCATCCGCTTGAGATAGGCGCTGGGGACGACCACGCCCTGCATCGCCCGCACCTGCCGGGATCGAGCCGCCTGCTGCGCTGCGACCACGCCGTTCGCCGGGCGCGTCTGGAAAGCGTCGATGTCTTCGGTCGGGGGAATCCAGCCTTTGCGGATAGCCCGTTCCCAGGCCTGATCGCCGACGATCTTGACGATGCGCGGGGCGCGTCCACCGATCAGCGGCAGGTCAAGCGTATGCACGTAAACCACGTCCGCCCAGCGCAGCAGCGGGAAAGCCGCCGCGCCATAATGGGCCAGCCGCAGCGGCAGCGCCCGCCGGGGAATTCGCGTCAGCGCGTAGGGATAGGCCGCGGTATCCCCTGCGCCATAAGTAATCGCACGAACATCCCAGCCGCGCCGCTGAAGCTCCGGCAGGATTTCATAGAGGTACGTGGCCGGGCCGCCCGACTCCGGGTGGAAGATTCCGGCGGCGATGAACAGGTTGCGCCCCATGAGCGGCGCTCAGGCGTTATGCCGGATATGCACGATGTCGCCGTCCTTGACGATATACTCCTTGCCTTCCAGCCGGAACTTGCCGATGGATTTCAGCGCGGCTTCGCTCCCGGCCGTGATCAGATCGTCGTAGGCCATCACCTCGGCGCGGATGAAGCCCTTCTGCAAGTCGGTGTGGATCGCTCCGGCAGCTTCCGGCGCGGTCGCCCCAATGGCGACGCTCCAGGCGCGGACTTCGTCTTCACCCACTGTGAAGAACGACTGGATCGCCAGCAGGTCATACGACAGGCTGATGAGGCGGGCGGCGCTCAGTTCGGTGATGCCGTACTCCTGCATGAACAGCGCGGCGTCATCCGGCGGAAGCTGCGCCAGTTCGGCTTCGATCTTTCCCTGCAAGCTGACCATCCGGCTGCCCGCCCGGTTGTACTGGAGCAGGCTGTTCACGTCTTTGGCCTCGTCGCCCTGGTTGAGGACGACCAGCACCGGCTTGATCGTCAGGAAGCCGTAGCCGCGAATGGATTTCTCCTGCTCCGGCGTGATCTCCAATTCAAACAGCGGCCGTTCCGCTTCCAGATGCGCCTTGAAGCGTTCCATCAGTTCCAGTTCGGCGGGCACAGATTTATCGACCATCTTGCCCCGCACGCGCAGATCGGCCTGGAGCCGCTCGACGCGCTTCTCGACCGTCACCAGATCGGACAGCAGAAACTCGCTGTCGATGATCTCCACATCCCGCTGCGGATCGACATCCATGTAGGGATGCGGCACAGTCGGGTCGTCGAAGGCGCGGACGACATGCACGAAGCCGTCCGCCTGCGCCAGTTCATTGCGGAACTGGCCCTTCAGCCCACCCTCGCTGATCCCTTTGTCCAGCCCGCCGATATCGGCATACGTCACCGTGGCGTAGATCGTTTTGCGCGGGTTGTACATCGCTTTCAGCCGATCCACCCGCGCATCCGGCACATTCACCACCGCCGTATGCACCTCGAATTGTCCGCTGGTCGCCGCCCCCGTTGGCAGGTTCTGCCGGGTGAGCGCGTTGAAGATGGTCGTTTTGCCGCTGTTCGGCAGACCGATAATGCCTAGTCGCATAGAATCCCATCCTGAGAATTGCTGTCTGTCAACCGCACCAGTATACGGGCGATTGCCCGCACTTTCAGCGGTTGGTTTTGAACCGGACTTGAGGAGAGAGGATCATCACCGCAGGACAAAGCCGCCCTGCAAAGGATCGTCAGGATCGATCAGGAAAGTGTGCTGCCCGGTGATGTAGGCTGTGCCGCCCACCTCCGGGATGATCGCGGGCAGGTCGCCGACATGGGTCGTTCCCACCACGCGCCCGCTGAATACCGACCCGATCAGGCTCTCGATCAGGATGGTCTCGCCCGCGTCCAGGTGGCCTTTGGTGTGGTGAATCGCCAGCCGCCCGCTCACGCCCGTGCCCGTCGGCGAACGGTCTACTTCGCCCTCCGCGAAGATGCACACATTCCGGCTGTGCCGCTCCGCCATATTCAACATCTTCACCAGGATCGTGCCATACAGGAAGTTCAGATCAGCGTCACCATCCGGGTGACGGATGTCCGCAGCCGCCATCACCGTCCGTTTGATCCGCATCCCCACCTCGATCAGGCGGCTCTGGCTGCGGGCGTCGATCTCCACGCCGGCCAGCGCCGGTTGATCGACATCCACGTAAGCGTAGAACGCCCCGCCGAAGGCCAGATCGTAAACCACCCGCCCCAGTCCCGGCACATCCACCACCTGGTCGCGCGCCAGCAGGAACGACGGCACATTCAGAAATGTCACCCGCTCCACCTGTCCGCCGCGCAGATGCGCCGTGGCCGTCACCCGCCCGGCTGGGGTATCGATGCGGATGACCGCCTCTGCCCCGCTCGACGGGAACAATCCGGTCTGCACGCCGACCTTCACCAGCCCGATGATGCCGTGCCCGCACATCGTGCTGAAGCCTTCATTGTGCATGAACAGCACGCCTACATCGCCATCCGGCGTGACCGGCGGCGTCAGGATCGCGCCGTACATGTCGGCGTGACCGCGCGGCTCCCACATCAGGGCGCGGCGCAGACCATCGTAGTGGGTCCGGGCATACTGTCGCTTTTCGAGGATCGTCTGGCCGGGCAGTTCAGGGAAACCGCCCGTGATGATGCGGAGGGGTTCGCCGCCGGTATGGGCGTCAATCGTGGTGATCTTCAGCCAGTTCTCCGGCGCGTTCCAATTCAACATCGCGGAACCCCGTTGATTGCTACCGCTCCATCTCTTCCTTGACCGAATACCCCAGCCGCTTGAGCGCGTCCTGGATCGCTTTGCGGAACGTCTCATTGCCAGATTCGAGCGCCGCCAGCAGCGGCTCTATCGCCCGCGGGTCACCGATCTTGCCGAGCGCCTCGGCCGCATACACCGGAGTACGGAACCCCGGCGCATCCAGCGCCTGGATCAGGGGCGGGACGGCGCGGATGTCGCGCAGTTGGCCGAGCATCATCGCCGCCCGGCTGCGCGTGATCAGGTCTTCGTGGTCGTTGCGGACGGTCATGATCAGGGCGCGTACCGCTTCTTCACCTCCGACCATGCCCAGTTTCATGACAGCCGTGCGACGCTTCTCTTTGTCGAAACCCCGCAGATCGGATAACAGTTCCTTGATGACGGCGCCATCGGGGTCCATAGTGCTGAACCTTTCAGTCCTCTAATCCCGCTTCCAGATCAGCAACAAACGTCATTATGGACAAGAATGCAACTTTCCGCTACGGATTGAGGCCAGCGTATTCCGCCTGCAGGGTGATGACCAGCTTGCCATCATGGATCCGCGCAACCCGGTCGGCCAGGGGTACGATGTCGGGGTTGTGGGTTGCCATCACCAGCGTCTTGCCGGCATCACGGGTCAACTCTAACAACAATTGTAAGATACTTCTGCCCGTGTCTTCATCAAGATTTCCGGTGGGTTCATCCGCCAGCACCAGCGCCGGTTCATGCGCCAGCGCCCGCGCGATGGCGATGCGCTGCTGCTCGCCGCCGCTCAGCCGGTCGGGGAAGGTATCCGCCCTGCTGCCCAGCCCCACCCGTTCCAGCAGGGCACGACCGCGCCCCTCGACCGCCTGCCGCCGCTCCCCGCGCAGTTCGCTCGGCAGTGTGATATTCTCCAACACCGTCAGGGTCGGAATCAGATTGAAGAATTGGAACACAATGCCAATGTGGTCGCGCCGGAACAACGTCTGGCGGCGTTCATCCAACCCGGTGATCTCGGTTCCGTCGATGTGGATGCTGCCGCTGTCCGGGTGGTCTATCGCACTGATGAGGTTGAGCAGCGTGCTTTTGCCGCTGCCGCTCTTGCCCAGCAGGACGAAGAACTCGCCCGTGAAAATATCCAGGTTCACCCGGTCGAGGACGCTGCGCGACCGATCCCCCTCATCGTAATGCTTGCTGAGGTTCCGAATCTGCACGAGGCTGGCGGGATGCTGTCCGTTGGTGTTCATGAAGACCGCTGCATGGCTTGAAAGCGACTACGGACAGGATTCTAGCACAGTCGTATAAGCGATTTCTACGCGCAGCCTGAGAGTCCGCTGAGCGTGGACTTATCCCGCCTACAGGCTGGTATCCGGCGCGTCGGCGAACAGCGCCTCTACCGGAAACGCAATTCCGGGCACGGCCGCGAACGTCACCG
Source organism: Anaerolineae bacterium (assembly GCA_016788965.1). Classification (GTDB taxonomy): domain Bacteria; phylum Chloroflexota; class Anaerolineae; order Aggregatilineales; family Phototrophicaceae; genus CFX2. Next base: position 13,989 of record JAEUQZ010000030.1, read on the forward strand.
TCTCCGCCCCGCTGAGGATCACCGCCTCGCCGTACACGCCCTGCTTATCCAGCCGGAACAGGTGTATCTGCCGGGCTGCCGGGTCGATGATGGCATACTCTGGCACGCCTGCCTGTTCATAGGCCGCCCGTTTGATCTCGGTGTCGTAGCGCATATTCCCCGGCGACAGCACCTCGACGATCACGTCGGGTACGCCGCGAATCCGCCGCTCGACCAGCAGCGCCGCCGCCCGTTCCGCCCGCACCAGCACGAAATCGGGCTGCACCGGTTCGCAGCCGGGCATCAACACCCCCACCGGAGCCAGAAACGCATAGGCCAATCCCTGCTGCCGCGCCGGGATGCCCACCCGCTCGTAAAGCTGCTGAATGATCCACTGGTGAAACAGGCTCGGTGAAGCGGACACGTACAGCACTCCATCGATGATCTCGTAGCGCGACCCATCATCCGGCAGGGCTTCCCAATCGGCATACGTCCACTGCCCCTGGGGCGGCCCCACCACCACCGGCGCATCGGTTGAAACAGCCAGCACCACCATAGCCTACCCTCGTTACATCCTGCCCGCAGTATACCCCCGAACGTCTACCGCTGTGAACTACACAAGCTGTTCCACGATATTTCTTTGCGCCCTTTGCGACAACTCTGAAAAAGCAGCCTGTACCCAAAAACGTCGCCTTCGTAGGGACGCCATTCTTGGCGTCCGGGATTCTCCCCGCCTATTTTCATCCCTTCGAGGTGTCGTTTTCCCACATGGTGCGATGCTCCGAAAATGTCCACCTCCTCTGTGTTCCTCCGTGTCCTCTGTGCCTCTGTGGTGGAATTCTCCCTCATCCCGCCCAGCGCGCCACCCAGGGACGCGCCCGCCCCGGCAGCAGCGGCAGCAGCCGCTCCACCTCCTGGGCATTCAGCGGCCGCAGCGCGATCAGCACCCCCACATAAACGGCGATCCCGCCCATGATCCCCAGCGCCGGATTCACCCCCCAGCCGATCCCGACTACCGCCAGCATCGCCAGCGTCGCCGCCCCCAGCTTCCACAGCAGCCGCGGCCAGTTCATCCCGCCCATGCCGCCGATCAGCAGGATGCTGAATGCCGCCAGGAGCAGCGCCTCCGAAGCAATCGTGGTCAGTGCCGCTGCCCGGTAGCCGTAGGGCGGGATCAGGATCAGGTTGGAGACGATGTTGAACGTCACCGCGGCGATGAACGCCCCGGTGATCCGCCGCTGCAAATCCAGCGCGATCAGGACGTACTGCGTCAGGCTGTTGATCCAGCCAATCGGGATGCTCCAGATCATGATCTGCGTGGCAATCGCCCCGTCCGGCAGGAATTCCGCCCCGCCCAACACGCCCGTCAGCGCATACGCCAGGAAGGTGAACAGCACCGCGATGGGCAGCGCCGTCCCCACCAGCAGCTTGACCGCCAGCCCGTAATTGCGCTTGAGCGAGTCGCGGTCTTCCCGCGCCATCCGCGAAAGCACCGGCAGCAGCGCCATCGTGAAGAAGGCCGGGATCACGTTCAGCGCCGAAATCCACTTGTAGGCCACGCCGTACTGCCCGACCATCCGGTCGCCATGCGCCGCCTGGATGATGAGTACATCGATCTGGAAGAAAATCGTCGCCAGGAAGTGGTTGAGCATCAGCGGCCAGCCTTCGCCGACCATGCCCCGGATGAGCTTCCAGTCGGGCCGCCAATCCCGCCGGACAGCTTCGCCACCCAGCAGACTCCGCCCCGCCCACAGCATCACCCCCAGCGTGATCGTGTTGGTGATGATGCTCATCGCCGCCAGCCCGACCACGCCCCATCCGGCCAGCAGCGCGATCAACTGCAAGATCACCTTGCACACTGATGTCACCGTCGAGATCGCCGCTGGATACTCGGCTTTCTGATGCGCGTAGAACAGCGCCGACATGCCAGTGCTGAGGCTGTTCGGCAGCAAACCCAGATACAGCAGCCCAATCGCCGTCACTGCTTCGGCAGCCAGCGGTTGCATCGAGACCGCGCCCTGCCGCGCCGCCAGGAAACCCACCAGCAGCGGCACGCCCACGCCCATCAGCGCCAGCCGCATCACGCTGGTGTTGAAGAACAGATGCCAGCTTTTACCCGTGTCCCGCGCCACTTCCCGTGTCAGGAAGACATTCAGCCCGAAGTTGGTGAAAATATCGAACCAGATGAAGATGAAGGCCGCATAGGTATAGATGCCGCTGCCTTCCGGCCCCAGCACCCGCAGCATCACCAGCGCGAAGGCGAAATCGATCCCCCGGTTGAACAGATTCAGCAGGATCGGCGCCAGACTGTTTCGCGCCACCACCTGCACCCCGCTGGCATCCTCCCGACCCAGCGTCAGCCGCCACAAATACATCCCCACCAGCAGCGCCAGCAGCCCCGCCGAGATCACCGACGCGAACAATCCCACCTGGAAGCTGACCGGGCTGTAGACCAACCGGATGGTGAAATCCAGCGACTTGAGCGTGTCCCCGGTGAAGGCTGCGTACTCCCGCAGCGCATCCATGGTCAGCGTCTCCAGATAGCCGAACACCGCCTGCCCCAGGATCGGGTTGGTCTCGTCGAGGTTCTGCGAATCCCGCCAGACGCGCAGCCGACCGCGCAGCGCCTCGACCTGCTCCAGGTCGTTCGCCGACAGCGCCGCATCTATGGCCCGCAGATACAGCGGCCCGCTCTCGATCCCCTGATCCAGCAGCGCCGTCGTCAGCCCCGCCGGATCGAGCCGCACCCCCTGGAAGTTCCCCCGCACCGGCCCAACCTCCAGCGGCCGCTCCAGCGACTCAGGAGCGCCCTTCGGTCGGATGAACGCCCGCCAGCCGGGCATGTACGTCTCGTAGGCGATGAACCAGGACGGCTCCGCCCCCGTCAGGGTGAAGTCGAAGAACTTCTCGCGTCCCGTATCGCCCGTCTTCTCCGCCCAGGCTCCGACCGAGTCCGTGCTGAGATCAGCGTCCGGCAGCACCCCCGCCGCTGTCCCGCTGAAGTTGTTCTGCCAGATTCGCACTGCCTCATCTTCATAGGCCAGCGCCCACGGAGCGACCGACCGTGGATGCGGCGCGACCAGCCACTCGGCCGGCAAATCGAACTGCTTCGATGTCACCACGTAGCGGATGTTCAGGAAGCGCATCAGCGGCGATTGCAGCGCGTCCAGCGGGCTGAAATCCGGGTAGCCCATCGCCTGATACTGGTAGTCCGGGTACAGCGGAGCAACCCGGTTGAAGTCCAACTGCACCTGCGGCGCGAAGTTCCACATTGTCTCCACATACTGCTTGGGGATGATGCTCTCGTAGCCGCGCACATCGTCCAGGCCGTAGCGCCAGGTCATGTTGGCGTTCAGGATTTTGCCGCGCTCGCCCAACGCCGGCTCATCGATGCTGATATAGCGCCAATCCCCCGGCTGATCCTTCAGCCAGGCAATCGACGGCGGCGTGAAGTCCAGCAGCGCCGGATCGCTGGCCGGGTTGAATCCGCCCGACGCCAGCATCAGATCGACCGCCACCAACCCGACCGCCGCCGGCTGCCACAGCCGCATCCCCCGCCAGCGCGTACTCCGCCCCGCCAGCAGCAAGACCACGCCCGCCCCCAGCAGCATCACGCCCAGCGTCAGCACGTTGAAAAACTGCACGCTGTAAAACATCCGCCCATCGCTGAACGCCTGATCCGCCAGCGCCAGACTCTCCACCAGCCGTTGGAACAGCGCCGCGAACGGTTCATAGGCCAGCCGCGTCACCACCAGCCCCGCCAGCACCAGGCCGCCCAACCCAATCCCCGCCCAGCCGAAGCGCCGCGCCAGCTTCAACCCGTCCCCCCGTGCCAGCGCATCCGTGCCCAGCCCGGCCAGCGCCGCCACCCCCAACGTCACCGCCAGCACCCACCGGAACGGCGAATGCAATTGGTTGATCCCCGGCAAACCGTAGTACAGCAGCGCATACGTCGGCAAACCGAACATGAATGTCAGCGCCACCCCCGTCAGCACCACGAAAATCAGCCGATAGCGTGTGCTTTGCGCCCTTTGCGTCTGGGCGAAGCCTCCCCGCCAGGGGATTGCGGTTAAACCATATACTGCCAGCGCCAGCGGCAGGATGCCCACATACAGCGCCCCCTCGACATAGTTCTTGATGCCCCAGTCGATGGTCGTGATCGGCTCGCCCCGCAGATTGCTGAACTGCGTCACCGTCTGCCCGCTGAACACATCCAGGTAGCTGTGCAGCGCCGGACTGCCGTACACATTCGGCAGCAGGTATTGAAGCACTCCCCGCAGCGGATGCGCCCAGCCCAGCACTTGATCCAGCGTGGTGCGCCCATCGCGGTAGTTGTAGCCGGCGTACTCGAACAGCGGGATGAACTGCACCGCCCCCAATCCCACCCCCAGCGCCACCATCAGCACCAGCCAGGTCGAGCGCCCTGCCAGCCAGCGCAGCCGTGGCGACCACCCCTCCGCGCGGGGCAGCGCTGTCAGCAAACGCGCCGCCGCGAAGAACGCCGCCATCAGCAGCGTGTAGTAGGTAATCTCGACGTGCCCGGCCAGGATGCTGCACCCCAGCGCCCCCGCGCCGATCACCACCCACGGGATCGACGCCGGACGCCCCCGCAGCCCCGGCTGCTGCCGGATGATGAACTCCACCATCAGCAGCACCAGCGGAATCCAGGCCGCCGCCGCGATAATCATCGGGAACACCGCGCTGACCACGAAGAAGCCGCTAAGCTGGTAGACCACCCCGGCCAGCGTCCCGCCCATCCGCCCGGCGCCCAAACCGCGTACCAGCAGGAACATGCACACACCCGCCAGCCAGAGCTGCGTCACCGTGAACCAGCCGTAAGCCGCCGTCAGCGGCATCACATAATAGATCAGGCTGAAGGGATACAGCGTGGACTGCTGCCCAGCCGCCAGGAACGGTATCCCGCTGAACTGGTGCGGATTCCACAACGGAATCTCGCCCATTGCCAGGCTCTCGCGGATGAACGACTTCCACTGAAAGTTTTGCAGCACCAGATCAGACACCAGCGCGTTATACGGAATGGCCGGAGCCTTGACCACCTCCCGGTAGGTCGCATATGGCTCGAACTGGTACAGATTCTCGGTCGGGATCAGCGTCCGTCCGCCGAGCGTCTGCGCCCAGAACAGGATCAGCGGCAGCAGGAACAGCAAAGCCACGATCCCCAGATCGGGCAGACGGCGGCGCAGTGCGGTCTTCATGCGGTGCGATCACTCCCTCACGGCCCAAGCGCGTCCCCACTATACACCTGCCCCGGCCATTTTTCGACCAGCGTTATCCCTGCGATGCTTCCGCCCTCTGCGTCTAAATGCCCCGATTCCTGCGTGAATCTGACACTCGCCCGCTATAATGCGAATCAGTGGGATTCCATATGCTCATGAGCAGTAGGAGGTGTGTGATGAGTCCCGCGTTAGTCAACGTCATCGTCTGGGGTGTCCTCGGTTTGCTGGTGAGCCTGGCCGTCATCCTGTTGACCCGCCCGGAGAACAACTCGCGGGTGTTCCTTGACCTGCTGGTCGGGGTCATCGGGGCCATCATCGGCGGCTTCATCCTGCGCCTGTTCAACGTGATTGGGGATGCTGACCTGCAAGTCATCATCAACGTCCCCAGCGCCATCGTCGCGCTGGTCGGCGCGGTGATCCTCGTCGTTGTGGCCGAATGGTTGCAGCGCGCCACCCAATAACCCCATCGACGCCCCCAGAACACGCTGGCCCGCGCCCTCATCGACGCGGGCCTTCTCTTTGCCACTTTGCGCTACAATGAAGGCCAGGAACGAGTCTCGACGAGGTGACACATGCGGACACTGGTCACGCCAACCGACGCCCTCAGCGTCTACGGCCCGCCCCAGGGCCACTGGACGGCTCAGGATTGGGAAACGCTGCCCGACGATGGCAACCGCTATGAAATCATCGATGGAGTTCTCTATATGTCCACGTCGCCGAGCTACTTCCATCAGTGGATTCTCAAGCAGTTCGTCATCCGCTGGGGCGCGAAGGTCGAAGACAGCGGCCTGGGCTACGTCCACTTCGCCCCCGTCGGCGTGCTGATGCCCGGCTGTGAACCCGTGCAGCCCGACCTGGTTTTCATCCGCGCCGGCCGCGAGTCGATCATTCACGACCGCCGGATTCGCGGCGTGCCCGATCTCATCGCCGAGATTCTCTCCCCCGGCAACCGCGACTACGACGAAGACATCAAGAAAGCCGCCTATGAACGCGCTGGCGTCCCCGAATACGCCGTCATCGACCCCGACCAGCGCCGCCTGAAGCTCTTCCGCCTGGATGCCCAGCGCCGCTACGGAGACGCGCTCGTCTTCGGCGCGGATCAGACCGTCACCTTCCAGGCCGCGCCCAGCGTCCCGCTCCGCATCGCCGAGTTGTTCGCCGGATCGCCCGATACCACGCCCTGACCCAGATCACACACGGAGACCCCGATACCCATGCTTGACCGCGCCATGCTGTTCGGACTGGCCGCCGCCATCGCCACCATGCTCTTCGTGCTGGAACTCGTCCGGCGGCGCAAACTGCGCGAGGAGTATTCCCTGCTCTGGCTGGCGACCGCCATCGTGCTGATCGTCCTCAGCGTATCCCGCCCGCTGCTGGATGTGCTGGCGAACCTCGTCGGCATCTTCTATCCGCCCAGCGCCCTCTTCCTGGTGGCGATGGTCTTCGTCCTCTTCATCCTCCTGCACTTCTCCACCGTGCTGACCCGCCTCACCCAGGAAAACAAAGAGAACGCCCAGCAGATCGCCCTGCTGCGCTGGCAGTTGGAACAGACGCAGAAAGCCTTAGCCGCGCGCCAGCAGCACGCCGATGAACACCACCACGACCAGCCCGGCAGCGTAAGCCGAGACGATCCAGCGTGACCGCCCCAGCGGGTTGACATCCTCGGCGCGGAACTCGCCGGGAACCTCCGGGTGCGCCCGCAGCGTGAAGATCGGGCTGATGAACCACATCAGGATCAAACCGCCCAGCAGACCGCCCGCGTGCGCCCAGTTATCGATCCGCATCCGGCTCCCCGGCAGTGTCGAAACCAGCCCGATCAGCAGG
>JAEUQZ010000310.1 GCA_016788965.1 Anaerolineae bacterium
ACGTCGAAGCCTCATCGTCTTTTTTGCGGGGGCAGGCATCACCCTCCTGATCGCTGGACTGCTGCCCTTCATCGCGCTGGCTCAGGAGGGGACAACCGAACCCAGCCCAGAAGCTACGCCTGAAGCGACCCCGCCGGGCTTCTATAATCTGGAAAACGCTCCAGTCATCGAAGCGACTGGGAACAACAGCTACTGCATCGTCTGTCACACGCAGCCGCTTCACACGGTGACGTTACAGGATGGAAACATCCTGAACCTGTATGTCAATCCTGAGACGATTGCCAACTCGGTTCACGGGGTCAACAATCCGGTGGGGCGGCTGGGATGCGTGGACTGCCACGGCGAAGACAGCTTCCCGCACGACGGCCCCACCCCCGTCGATCACCGAGCATACACGTTGCAGTCGGTGCAGTTCTGTATCCAATGCCATGCGGACGAGGCGGATGCGCTCCAGCATGGTTTGCATGAACGAGCGATCCTGCGCGGGAATACGCAGGCAGCGGTGTGTACCGACTGTCATGGGGCACACAACATCCAGGAAGTGGCGCGTTTTCCTGAATTGGTGGCGGGGGTATGCGGAGACTGTCACGAAACCACGCTGGCCGAATGGCGTTCGAGCCTGCATGTCGATATTGGGCCGTTGGATTGTGCGACATGCCATTCGCCGCACTCGCAGCGCATTCGGATTGGAACCAACTCGAATGAGCTGTGCCTGAACTGTCACAAAGAGATGCCAGCGATCTTCTCCCATAACCAGCACGTGGTCGAAAATTCGACCGTGGAATGCGTGGACTGTCATATGTTCATCGCGCCCGAAGACAGCACACAAGTCGTCGCCAACAGCCCGGTTCCGCTGGGCGCGACGGGTCACACCATGCAGGTGCAAACGCTGGCCTGCAACACCTGTCATCAGGATATGGTGGACAGCGGCGAATGGACGCGGATCGTGGGCGACGTCGAGACAGTACGGGCGGAGCGGGATGCGCTCCAGCAGAGGGTTTCCGAGTTAGAAGCGGTGCAGGTCGCTGAGGGCACACCGCAAGACACGACCTTCCTACAACTCGTCCAGGGTTTGATCCTGGGTATCGGGTTCGGCATCACGCTCGCGGCAGTGTTCATCGCCAGAGGGAATCGACAGAGTGCTTCCGCTGCCAGCGCATCAGAAGCAGCGAGTGGAGGGGAAAGCCATGACTGACCAGCAGCCCCAGGGGGGTGTGCCTGATCCTGCGCCAGCGGACACGGTTCCGCCCAGCGTGCCGGTTCAGCCGAATCAACTGCATCTGCTCTCGCGGCGCGAGTTCATGACACTGCTGATCGGCGGCGGGGCGACGCTGGTGCTGGCGGCAACGCTGGCCGAACCGCTAAACACGTTCGCGCGGGAGATCGCGCAGCGACAGCCAGAGGGACATGGCGAGAATTCAGGCCTTCACTGGGTGATGGTGATTGATCTGAGCAAGTGCATCGGGTGCGATTACTGCGTGTGGGCGTGCCAGGCCACGAACGACACTGCGGATGATATGCGCTGGAATATCCGGGTGGATGATGAAACGGCACAGGGCGACACATTCCATGTTACCCGACCGTGTCTGCACTGCAATCATGCGCCGTGTGTAGAGGTGTGCCCGGTGGCGGCAACGTATCACCGCGCGGACGGCCTGGTGGTGATGGACTACGATAAGTGCATCGGCTGCCGCTACTGCCAAACGGCCTGCCCGTATGGGGCGCGAAGCTTCAACTGGACGGAACGGAGCGATGTGAATCCGCGCGCGCCGGAATGGGGTACGCCGGAAGTGTCCCGCCGTCCACGCGGTGTGGTCGAGAAATGCACGTTCTGCATCCACCGCATCGACGCGGGGCTGGCACAGGGGTTGATGCCCGGCGTGGACGAAGAAGCTACGCCAGCCTGCGTGAATGTGTGTCCGGTGACGGCGCGGTTCTTCGGCAACATCAACAATCCGAACAGCACGGTGTCCCGGATCATCGCTTCGCGGCCCACGATCCGCCTGCGCGAAGACCTGGGTACGGAACCGAACGTCTACTATATTCCGCCGGAGGGACTGGTGTAATGGCTGCTACCGCACCTGCGATGGCCCCGGTTCAGAAGCCGCGCTTCAAACCGCTGGGGCTGCGAAACAGTTCGACCTGGCTGCGGCTGTGGATCGGAGGGCTGGTTGTCGCGCTGGGAGTCGGCGCGTTCAGCGCGTTGATCGTGCTGACGAACGGATTGGGCGTCACCAACCTGACCGACGAGCTGCCCTGGGGATTGTGGATCACTGTCGATCTGTCGTCCATCGCGCTGGGAGCCGGCGCGTTCACGCTGTCGGCGGCGGTCTACCTGTTTGGGTTCAAGAGGTATGAGGCGATTGCCCGCGCGGCGGTGTTCATCGGGCTGCTGGGGTATTCGTCGGCAATGCTGGCGCTGTTCATCGACATTGGGAGGTTCGACCGCTTTTACCACCCGCTGATTTACTGGAATGTCCACTCGGTACTCTGGGAAATCACGATGTGCGTGGTGCTGTACTCGACGGTGCTGATGATCGAACTGGTTCCGATCATCATCGAAAGCACACCGCTGCGACGCTACGGACTGCTGCGAAGTCTGTCGCACTTTCTGCACCGGCTGATGCCAGCGGTCGCCACCCTGGGTATGGGTCTATCGCTGCTGCATCAATCGTCGCTGGGCGCGACCTATGGCATCCTGACAGCGCGGCCGGTATGGTATTCGCCATCGGCTCCGGTGCTGTTCATCCTGTCGGCCATCGCCGCAGGCGCGGCGATCACGCTGCTGGTGACGCTGATTGCCAGCAGGCTGCTCCAGCGTGATATGGTTCCTGAAGATATCCTGACAGGCGTGGCGAAGTTCGTCGGGTTCGCGTGTCTGGCGTATCTCTACCTGAAGATGTGGAGTTGGGCGGCGACGAATTACTACAGCCGCGTGCCTGAGCAGCAGTTGGGCGCTGAAGTGCTGGCCGAGTTCACGCCGTATAATTTCACCTTCTGGTTCGGAGAAGTCGTGTTCGGGGCGCTGGTTCCGGCGATCTTCCTGCTGTGGGGGCGGCTGCGCGCTAACCGCAATGTGGCGATGCTGGCCTGCCTGATGATTATCGCCGGGCTGGTCATCAACCGATGGAACATGACGCTGAGCGGGTTCGTGATTCCGCTGGATTGGTCGCCGGGTGTGCGAGATGTTTTCCCGGTCAACCACTACGAACCGGCGCTGGTCGAGTGGGGAGTGTCGATTGGGATCGTGGCCTATAGTTGGCTGGCATTCACGCTGGGGCTGCGCTACCTGAACATCTACCCCCATGCGAAGTCGGCAGAGTCGAGTGGGGCGGCATCAGGAGCGGATTAGCCCTCGACTCGCGTTTTGGTCATGGTGCATTGAATACGGCGCTCACATCGAGCGCCGTATTGATTTCTGAACATACTGCTCTCTCACGCCAAGTCACCAAACGGCTTTCATCTTGATTCGATTATCCCTATAATAAAACTTAAAGTTGAATTCGCAGGCCACCATGCCCAAGTCCGCAGCACAAGGCCCATTGAAAAAGCGCGAAGTCGAGATTCTCCAACTCACTTCGCAAGGGATGACGAAGAGTGAAATCGCCATCACGCTGATGCTGTCTGTGGAAACGGTGGCGTGGTATGGGCGCCAAATCCTCAAGAAGCTGGAAGCCAAGAATTGGGGTGAGGCGCTGGCGCGGGGCAGAGAGTTGGGATTGATCCCTGCTCTGATTCCGCCTGAGCAAATCGAGATAGAAGCATCTGCGTCGCCAGCCGAAGAAACCCCCATAGACGAACCTGTCATCCAAGCAGAAGAACCAGCCGCATCAACGGAAGAAAGCTACACCGAGATTCCCGTCGTCATTCTGCCCGGTGTGGTGGAGGCGCTAGCCCCTCCCCTGCTGCTGACTGAACCGAATCAACCAGTCGAAGCGAGTCCTAGCGAGGAAGAGGCGAGCGTTCCCGTTCATCCGACTGCGGAGTTCGAGGTGACGGGGCCGCTGCCGACCTTCGACGATCATGTAGAAGTGACGGACAGCACGGTGATCGCGCCGGCGACCTATGCGCTCTCGGATGAATTCGATCTGGCTGGGGCTATCCCCCCGGCCGCCCAACCGACACAGACCCATTCGCCACAATGGGATCACGAAATGCTGAGCGCCCTGGCAGGATCATCAAGCCATCCTCATCATGGAGACATCGACGACGAAGAGTGGGATCGCCGGAGCGTAACCGCGTCGAGCCACGATCTGGTGCGGTTTGACGCCGACGCGGATGACACCGGAGTGTTCGGCCCCACGGAAGCCGTGCCGGATTGGTGGTTGCTCAGTCCCAACGCTCCGGCGGAGGTCGATTCTGTCACCGATGAACCGATACCTGTAGTCTTAGAGACCGATCCGGTCGCAAGCGACGATGAGATCGAGAGCGGTGATCCGAGTCCGGTTGGGGATCTGCCAAGCGATGAGACAGTGGACTTGATCGAAACCCTGCCGATCAGTGAAGCCGCAGCAGTGAGGGATTACGTCGATCAGCCGATAGGAGATGAGGCAGCGCCTGGGATCATCGGCGATGATCTGGAAACGGATCATCTCAGCGAATGGTCTGCCGAAGCAGCGCATGAGGCTCTCGAAAGCAGACAAAATTACTCGATCACGGAAGAAATCGATAGTCAGCCGGAGCAAGAGCCAGTTGGGATGCACACCTCCGAAAGGGTGGAGGATGAGGTTAGCGCCGCTGAAGGGGTCGAACCTCCCGTTGGGCATAGAGCATACCGTCCAGCGCAGCACCTGCCAGTGCCGACCGGAGCGTTTATCGGTCGGGAACAGGAAATGCGAGAACTCGAACAGCTTCTCTCCAATCAGCGGGTGGTTCATGTTACCGGACTTCCCGGCGTGGGGAAGACCCGGTTGGCCTTGGAGACAGCTCATCAACTGCGGGGCGAATTCGCGGGCGGCGTACACTACGTTTACCTGCCCAACCTCAGTCAGGCCGCGCTGCAAGCCGCGGTCGCACTGCACCTGATCGGATATCCGGCGGCGGAAGTTGAACCGCAAGGAAAGGCTCTGTTGATCCTGGATCACGCAGACCAGACTTCCCGACCGAGTTCAATCGTCACAGAACTGCTGTCGGCGCGGCACGATCTCCAGATCATTGTGACGAGTCGAGATTGGATGGGGATCAACGGGGCAGCAGAACTGAAAGTCCCGCCGTTGGAGGTTCCCAGCATCCATCCGCGCAAAGCGCCGAACTGGTCAAGCCTGCTTGAATCCGCAGCGATGCGGCTGTTCGTGAAAGTCACCGAGCAGGCACTCCCTGGTTACAGTCTGCGCGAGGCTGATGCGACGGCGTTAGGGCATCTGTGCGGTCGCTCGCAGGGAGTACCTGCCCTGATCGAAGTCTTGGCGGCACATCTGCGGGTGTATCCACCACCGATCATCCTGATGCAGCTCGATAACCGACTGCGTGGCATGGGTGGCGGTTCAGAGCCATCCATGCAGCAGTCGCTCAATGGGATTCTGGGCTGGAGTCACAATCTACTAAAACGCGATGAACAAGTGGCGCTGGCTGGATTGAGCCTATTCGTTGGTGGATGGAGCGAAGAAACGGCCGGGGCAGTCCTGAGCCGATTCGTCAAGAGTCCGATAGGTGAAATCCTAAGTCAACTGGCCCACAAGCGATTCATTCAAGTCCTGTCCTCAGAAGATGAACGCAAGCGGTATGCGATGTCGGATACGGTTCGAGACTTCGCCGCCACCAAGCTGCACCAGCACGAACACTATCTCGACATTCTCGGCGCGTTTGCTAACGCCTATTGGACGATGGTGGAAAATCCTGGAAGCGACCGGGAGCAGTGGCTGGCAAACAGTGAAGCTGAAATCGACAACATCCGATTGGTACTGCGGCTGGCGGTAGAACACCGAGCGGCGGAAATGCTCACGCGAATGACGTTGGGACTTTGGCCTTTGTGGGAGGCCACTGAACGATACCCAGAAGCGGACTATTGGTTCAGTATTGTTCTAGCACAAGCCGGACAGAAGAATCAGGATGCGTTGGGTCAAATACGGCTCATCAGCGCCAATGTCGCGCTGCGTCGAGGGCAACATCAACAAGCACTGGAACTACTGGAAGAGTGTCTGGTGGTGTATAGACTGTCTGGCGACCGCGCCAATGAAAGGTATGTCCTGTCGCTGCTGAGGCAGATCATGGCGGATCACGCTGAAGACGATCAGACAAATCCCTAATCATAGTGAGCCGACTGCACCAGTACCTCGCCAGTGGATACGCCGCGCGGCAAATCGGCCAAATATGCGACCGTGTTGGCAATGGTTTGCGCGTCGATAATCAGATTCTTCGGCATGTCGGGGGAGGCGGAACGGCGCATGGGGGTATCGACGGGGCCGG
>JAEUQZ010000311.1 GCA_016788965.1 Anaerolineae bacterium
AGGACGTTGGAAGTAGCGCTAAAGACCGATGAAGTCCCGCTCATCCGGCAGGAAGCGGTGCATTCGCTCGGCAAGACGGGCACGCAAGAAGTCATCGCGCCCCTGATCGAGGGGTTGGATGACCATGAATCGAGCGTAGTCAGGAAGGTGCGGGACATCCTCAAGCAGCTTCGGGATATCGCCATTCCGGAACTTGAGAAACTGCTAACGACAGGACAGACGCGCGAGCGGGTGTTGGCGGCGCGGGCGCTGCAATCGCTGGCCGATCCAGCTACGATAAAGACTCTGCTGACTGCGCTTTCCGATCCCGACAGGGAAGTGCGCCAGGCCGTAATCCAGGCGCTGGCCGCGATTGGCGAAGAGGCTGTCACACCCCTCATCGCCATTGCCAACGACGAAAAAGATCGGCGCCGCGTTTCAGCAGTTTTCGTCCTCAACGAAATCGGTGATCCCCGTGCCAAGCCCGTTCTGCTCAAAGGGCTGACAGATCGGAACAGCGCCACCCTGCGCCATGCCTGCGCGTTCGGGTTGGGCGAACTGGGCGCGTTCGATGCAGTGGGGCCGCTGACCCGCGCTTTGAACGACGTTGACCCCAATGTCCAGCGGGCCGCCGCCGAAGCGTTGAAGAAGATCGATACTGCCGAATCACGCAAGGCTTACGAGCAGTGGAGGCGCAGGCACGCCTGAAATCGACCCGGCCACCTCCGCTTTTCGATCCGCTGCTTCTCCCTGCGCCGAGAAAAGCAAATCCTGGTATATAATCAGGGTGTTCTGAACTCCGAACTTCGACAAGTGAACACGAGTGATGCGATGCGCGTGAGCGCGGGAGGCGCCTTTGGCCGACGAGTCTATGCTGCATGAGGGTCTGGTCGTCAGCGATCAGAGCGGGTTTTTCCGGGTCGAATTGGACGACACTCAGGTGATTACCTGTCGTCTGCGGGGACGGTTGATGGAGGAAGCCCAATCGTCCGATCTGACTGCTATCGGCGACCATGTGAAGATTCACCTGCTCCCGGATGGGACCGGCAGCATAGAGGAAGTGCTTCCGCGCAGCAGCACGCTTTCGCGGGCGGTGCGGACGGAAGGCAAACGCGGCGCGGGCGACTCGGAGCGCGAACAGGTCATCATCGCCAACGCGGATCAGGCCATCTTCATCTTCGCGGCGGCGCAGCCCTCGCCCAACCTGAAGATGCTGGATCGCTTTCTGGTGGCCGGGGAAAAATCCGGCATCGAGCGGCTGGTCATCATCATCAACAAGATCGACCTGGAAGACCCATCGGTCATCGGCGGGCTGATGCTTCCCTACGAGAAGCTGGGCTATCCGGTGCTGTATACCAGCGCCCGCGACCGCCTGGGTGTCGAGGAACTCCGGGCAACCCTGCGAGGGCACGTCTCGGTCTTCACCGGGCCATCCGGCGTGGGCAAGACCAGCCTGCTGAACATCGTCGAGGATGGACTGGGGCGGACGGTCAAGACCGTGAGTCAGCGGCGCTCCGAGGGGATGCACACCACGCGCGACAGCGTGCTGATCCGGTTGGCGATGGGCGGTTATCTGGCGGATACACCGGGGATGCGCTCGCTGACGCTCTGGGACATCGAGCCGGAAGAACTGGATGGCTACTTCCGGGAAATCGCCCCGCAGGTCGAGCAGTGCAAGTTCAATGACTGCCGCCACCAGCACGAGACCGGCTGCGCGGTGCGGGCCGCGGTCGAGCGCGGCGAGGTCGCCCGCAGCCGCTATAGCAGCTACTTGCAGCTCCGCCAGGAACTGGAAGACGCCTACGCGGTGTATTGAACCGAAGGCGGCCCCAGTAGGTAATCCTATGCAGCACTGCCAACGAGCCTATCGGAGGACGCCATGAACCTCGGCACATTCTCGGTCAGCCTGGCCGTCAAGAATCTCAAAGCCGCGCGGGATTTCTATGAGGCGCTGGGGTTCACCGTCATCGATGGAAACATGGAACAGCACTGGCTGATCCTGGAGAACGGTCAGGCCAAGATCGGGCTGTTTGAAGGACTGTTCGAGAACAACATCCTGACCTTCAACCCGCCGGATGTGCGCTCGATCCAGCGGGAACTGAAGGCCAAAGGCATCACGCTGACGCTGGAAGCCGACGAATCCACCAGCGGCCCGGCGCACATCACGCTGGTCGATCCCGACGGCAACGCCATCCTGATCGATCAGTTCTGAAGCGCGGGGCGGCGCATCGTCCGCAGCAGCGCCCGCTTGACTGTAGGAATCCGCAGCGCCAGCAGGATCACCAGCATGACCAGATACACCTGGAGTTCGACGACGGCCTCCGGGTAGATGGAACCGCGCTTGCTGAAGCTGAAGGCCAGCACCGCGTGGCTGCTCACCGCCAGCCCGGCGATGTAGACCAGCCGGTGCAGCCGCTTCCAGTTGTGGCGCAGACGGCGCATCGCCCAGCGGTTGGAGGTGATCGCCAGCGCGGAGAGGATCAGCAGCCCGCCCAGACCGAGAAGCACATACCAGCGATCCACCAGCGCCGAGAGCGCATCCTGACTTCGGGTCAGATAGCTGGTGAAGTGCAGCACCCCAAAACCGAAGGCCCACAGCCCGGCGGGTTTCCGCAGGGAAATCGCGGTACGCCAGCCCAAATAGGTGTTGAGCGGCGTCATCGCCAGACAGAGCAGCAGGAAGCGGATCGCCCAGCGGCCGGCCAATTCAAAAACCGGATCGAACCGGACGCTGCCGAACGGCCCCGCCGCCTGCCAGGCAATATCCAGCAGGGCGAAGATAGCGAGCAGATGCAGCAGCACCCGCCAGCGGTTGTCTTTCAGCCAGACCAACATCGTTCCCTCCCTCTTGACCCCCACTGATGATAAATACACCCTACCCATCATAAGGGTTCTGTGACAATTGCCGTCCAGTTTATTCGCTGGCACTGCCCACCTTCACTATAATTGAATCTATAGACGCCGGAAAAGCGAGGCAGGAGAAAGCAGCGTGGGCCCTTCATTGGTCGGACGCAAGTTGGGATCGTATCAAATCACCGAACTGGTCGGTCAGGGCGGCATGGCGACTGTCTACAAGGGCTACCGCGCCGACATCGACCGCACCGTGGCGGTCAAGGTGCTGCCGCCGCATCCCGGCCTCGACCAGCAGTTCATCGAACGCTTCAAGCTGGAAGCCCGGACGATTGCCCGCTTGCAGCATCCCCACATCCTGCCGCTGTATGACTACGGCGTCGAGGACGACATCCTCTATCTGGTGATGGCCTATATCGATGGCGGCTCGCTCAGCCAGCGGATCGACAAAGGCCGCGTTCCGCTGAACGAGATCGAGCGGCTGCTGCGGCAGATCGCCCCGGCGCTGGATTACGCCCACCGCCAGGGTGTCATCCACCGCGACATCAAGCCGGATAACATCCTGCTCG
Organism: Anaerolineae bacterium; assembly: GCA_016788965.1. Classification (GTDB taxonomy): domain Bacteria; phylum Chloroflexota; class Anaerolineae; order Aggregatilineales; family Phototrophicaceae; genus CFX2. The sequence goes on from JAEUQZ010000311.1 coordinate 3,399, forward strand.
ACCGGGAAGGCAACGTCCTGCTGGCCGACTTCGGCATCGTCAAGCTCACCGAAGGCGAGGCGCGACTGACGGCCACGGGCGGGCTGGTGGGCACGCCCGCCTATATGGCCCCGGAACAGGGCACGGGCGAGACCCATATCACCGGCAGCGCCGACCTGTATTCGCTGGGCGTGGTCGTCTACGAGATGCTGACGGGTCGGCAGCCCTTCACTGCCGATACGCCGATGCAGGTGGTCATCAAGCACATCACCGAGCCGGTTCCCAATCCGCGTAATGTCATCGAGGAACTGCCCTGGCCGGTCGAAGTGGTCATGGGGCGCGTCCTCGCCAAGAATCCCCAGAACCGCTACCAAACGGCGGGCGAGTTCGTCGAGGACCTCAGCCGTGCGATCCAGGGCACGGGCGCGTTCGCCAACCTGCCCGTCAAGGTCGAACCCGCGCCGGACCGCACCATCGCGCTGAACAACATGCCCGCTGCTCCGGCCTCGCTGACCCCACCGCCGCCCACCGGGCAGACTCAGCCCACCTTGCAGCCGACGGTGATCGTGCAGCCGGGGACGAATCCGCTGCTGCTTCTGGGCGGCTTCGCCATCATCGCGGCGCTGCTGGTCGTGGTCGTCCTGATGATTACGCGGCAGCCGGGCGGCCCGCCGCCCGTCGATGTCGATCTGACAGCCGCAGCGACGAACGCAGCCCTCGCCCCCACCGTGGAGCCAACCGCTGCCACCATCCGCCCCACGGTCGTGCCGAACTTCGGGCGCGTCAGCTTCAGCACCACCAACAGCCTGGGGGATACCATCACCATCCAGGTGGAAAATCTGCGCCCGCCGGGAACCGATCAGAAATACGTCGTCTGGCTGAAGAATATCCGCGCCAGCAGCGCCGTCAAGATCGGCGACCTGACGCTGGACGCGCTCGGCAACGGGGTGCTGCCACCTTACATCGATCCCGAAGCGCGGCTGCTGCCCGCCTTCTACAACGCGGTGTCGATCACGGCTGAGCCGGTCGCCAACATGAGCGATGCTCCGCAGGGCGAGGCCGTCTATATCGCCAGTGTGCCGCCCGAATTGATGGACGCGCTGAGCGCCATCTTCATCACCGCCGAGGACGGCATCGCCAATGCCTCATTGGGCAATACAGCTGCCGAAGCGGGCACATTGGGCGGTCTGCTCGACAGCGCGTTGGCCGAGGCGACTCAGGCGCAGGCGCACGCGGGACTGGCCGGCCGCGCCAGTTCGCCGGGCGGGATGCACCTGCACAGCGAACACACCATCAACATTCTGCTGGGCACGGAAGATGATCTGAATGGCGACCAGCGCGGCGAGAATCCCGGTTTCAAGAAGGGCGTCGTGCGCTACCTCGACCAGATGGAAAGCCTGCTGAACGCGGCGGCCAGCGCCGAAGGCAGCACGCTCCGCTTCCAGGGTGATCTGGAACTGGTGCGCGTCTGCCTGACGAACGCGCGGCAGTGGGTGGATCGGGTGATCGTGTTGGAACGCGAGATGCTGGCATCGGACGATCTGGCGGCGGTGAGCGCCCAGATCGCCGAAAGCACCCAGCTATCAGACGCCATCCTCAACGGTGTAGATGCCAATTCCAACGGAACCGTCGATCCGGTCGAGGGCGAGTGCGGTCTGACCCAGGTCGAGACCTACGGGCTGGTCATCGCCAGCATGACGCTGGCCGAGGCGGGGACGCAACCGTAAACTGGATCACCTGTACATTTGCGATGAATCACAGCGCACAAAAATTACTATGATAGAATAGTCATAAGGTGGAACTGTTCAATAGGACGTGGGCCGTGACGATTGGCACTCAAGTGTGGAGGGGTGTAATGGTAGCCAACCTTCGATTACGATGGAAGCTCGCATGGATTGTGGGTATCCTCATTCTGGTAAGTCTTTTTTGGGCGTCCTCTGTTCAGGCCGACAGCGTCTTCTGGTCGGGAACCATCGATCCAGGTGATGGCATCATCAACGTCGATACCGCCGTTTTCGATGCGCCCTACAATCCGCTCTTCGACCGCTACTACTTTGAGGCGCAGCCATTCACGGTCGATGTATCCGGAGGGTATCAAATCCAGATGCTCAGTGCCAGTTTCGCCTTTTGTGGCGATGATGGCGTTTTCGCACTCTATGCCGGTGGTTTCAGTGCTTCCAGTCCGCAGGCGAACCGGATTGCGGCCAATGATGACTTCAGCGGCGGAAGCTTCCTTCCAGGGCTGGATGTGAACCTGACCGCAGGCACGCTCTACATCCTGGTGACATCCACTTTCTGCGAAGAAGATACAGGAAGCTATACCAACAGCATCAGTGGGCCGGGCGTCGTATCGCTGTCCGTGCCGGGTGGATTCAATCCGGGTGACAACCGAATCAATGCGACCGACAAGGATCGCGCTGCGCCCGTTGCCATCTACTGCACGGCGGACGGCATCATGATCCTCAGGATCGATCCGGTGACGGCAAGAGGCATCGATCCCGCCGCCGTCGACATCACGACCGATGAAATCGAAGCCGTCGGCGTATCCGAGTCAGACAACTTGCTGCTGGGCGATAACGCCGGAGTCCAGTTGTGGCGGCTGACCGACGGCAAGTTCCAGGTGAACACGGTCTATCCTCTGGAACCCGGCAAGCCCTACATTGTGAACTGGCACAACTGCGACCGTTCTACGCTGCTGCACCTCGCCAGTTAACTGCCGCGCCGTTCAACTACAAACGCCTCGGAATTCGCCGGGGCGTTTTTCATCAGCTTGCTCCTGACTGCCGAGCGTCCTGAGTGCGGCGTTTCCGGGGTGATATGGAACCGCCCAATTGAATCTGACGAACGCGCGGCTTGAGCCAGGTCGAGACCTTTGGGCTGGTCATCGCCAGCATGACGCTGGCCGAAGCGGGGGGAAGTTAAGGTTCAGCCTGATTCCCGCTGTTGAAGCGGACCAGTTTAGGCCAGTCAATCTGGCCGGACTCATCACAGAAGTCGTTGGTGAATTCGCGGATCAGGCG
>JAEUQZ010000312.1 GCA_016788965.1 Anaerolineae bacterium
TTAAAGCCCATGATGATGACTCTCTTGTTATCAATTGTCCAGAGGACACATGTCACTGGGTTCCAGATCCGAATAAAGAAAGATTCAAAGATGGACATACGTACATTGAATCTATAACTTACGTGCAGACTCCCAAGCAGCACCAGTCGCCCATTTTGGTCGCCTTTCACTACGGCAGGGGGAAAGTTGCCGTTTGTTCGTCGTGGAAGGTTCTCGTTTCATCGCATCCTGACAACCAGCGGCTCATACAAAACTTGATTAAGTGGCTCCAGCCTGCACGATGAGGTGAGCGTTTCGCAGAGTTATCCTACCACGTGGCGGGGGCGGTACTGGATGGCTTCGGCGACGTGGGGGACTTCGATGCGGTCGGAGTCGGAGAGGTCGGCGATAGTGCGGCTGAGCTTGAGCAGGCGGTGATAGGCGCGGGCGCTCAACTGCAAGCGGCGGACGGAGACATCGAGGAGTTGGCGGGCTTCCGAGGTGAGGATGCACAAGGCTTGAATCTCGCTGACGCCCATATCGGCGTTGGCGTGGATATCGGTGCGGCCAGCGAAACGCTGACGCTGGCGTTCGCGGGCGGCTTCGACGCGGGCGCGCACCTGGGCGGAGGTTTCGGCGCGGCCGTCCTGCATGAGCTTGTCGTAATCGACACGGGGGACAGTCATGTGAATATCAATGCGGTCGAGGAGGGGGCCGGAGAGCCGACTCTGGTAGCGGGCGATCATGCTGGGAGTGCAGGTGCAGGGGCGGGATGAATCGCCGTAGTAACCGCAGGCGCAGGGGTTCATCGCACCGACGAGCAGGAAGTTGGCTGGGAAGGTCATCGTGCCCTGGGCGCGGCTGATGGTGACGATCTTGTCCTCGATGGGCTGGCGCAGGACTTCCAGGACTCTCTGGCTCATCTCGGTGATTTCATCGATAAAGAGGACGCCGCGATGGGCGAGACTGATCTCACCGGGCTTGGGGATCGATCCGCCGCCAACGAGTCCGGCCTGGCTGATGGTATGGTGGGGAGCGCGGAAGGGGCGGCTCTGGATCAGAGGGTGGTCGCTCTGGAGCATGTCGGCGACGGAGTAGATGCGGGTGACTTCCAGGGCTTCTTCCAGGGTGAGGCGGGGCAGGATGCCGGGCATGGCACGAGCCATGAGGGTTTTGCCGGCGCCGGGCGGCCCGGAGAGCAGGATGTTATGGTTGCCACCGGCGGCAAGTTCCAGGGCGCGTTTGATACTCTCCTGGCCCTTGATGTCGGCGAAATCGACGAGGCCATCGCGGGATGGGGTGCTGGCGGCGACCTGCAAGGGTTCGCGGACGTAGGCGGGAATGGGGTTGAGGTGGTAGAGATGCTCGACCAACTGGCCGAGGCTTTCCACCGGGATGACCTGGATGCCTTCGACGAGAGCGGCCTGGGGCGCGTCCTCGACGGCGACGAAGACGGTATGCAGGCCGGCCTGATAAGCGGTGTAGGTCATGGGCATGACGCCCTTGACGTGGCGGATGCTGCCATCGAGCGAGAGTTCGCCGATAAAGAGTGTGCCATCGAGGGCATCGAGCGGGACCTGATCGGTGGCGGCGAGGACGCCGATGGCGACGGCGAGATCATAGGCGGGGCCGTGCTTGGGGAGGTCGGCTGGCGAGAGGTTGACGGTGTAGCCCTTATTGGGAAAGGTCAAGCCTGAGTTTTTGATCGATGCCCGAACGCGCTCGCGGCTCTCTTTGACGGCGGTATCCGGCAGGCCGACGATGGTGAAAGAGGGGATGCCGACGCGGGGATTGAAATCGACTTCGACGTTGATGATGTGCCCATCGAGGCCGATGAGGGCGCAGGCGTTGACGGTGGCGAGCATGGTTGTTCCCGATAAACGATTGGGTATCCTGCCTTAACTATAACGTCGTTTCGACGTGGCGAAACCTACAGATGCCAGAGGGAGTCCAAATCTTCATCCCCCTGCCGCGTTCTGGTGTTATAATCGGGGCATCTCGTTCGTCGGGGAGGCCAGGGGAAGGACGCATGTCCACGCCGCTCGAACGTCTGCACGCGCAGGTCTATGGCCGCGTTCAGGGGGTCAGCTTCCGCTATAACACGATGGTGACGGCCAACCGGCTGGGCTGCACCGGCTGGGTTCGCAACCTGCCGGATGGGTCGGTCGAGGTGTGCGCGGAAGGCTCGCGGACGCTGCTGGACGATCTGCTGAACTATCTGCGGACGGGGCCGACGGGCGCACGGGTGTCGCGGGTGGAATTCTCGTGGCTGACGGCGACGGGTGAGTTCGATTTTTTCCAGGTGACGTAGCCTATGTACGGTGAGATCGACCGATGAATGCAGCAACTGTATCCCCAGAAGACATCCAGGCGGCGACGCGCGAGCTGGCTGAAAAGCTCCAGGAGACGGAGGAGAAGCCGCTCCGCCAGATTGCCATGATCTTTGAACACTGCGGGGCGGAATTCGCGCAGGCGGTGTACGAGGAAACGCTCCAGATCGAAGCCAATGGCGGGATGATGCTGCCGGATCAATCGCGGCGGCGCACCGTGGGCGGGGTGTATTTCTATCTGGCGCGGGGGAAGATGGAACCGGAGATGGTCAAGCTGATCTTCCCCGGTTACAGAGTGCCCCGGAAGGCGGACGAAGAGATCGATCCGTCGGTGGCCGCGCTGCCGTCGTTCGAGTGGGGGGAGCGGATCGGAATCATCGAATCGTTATCGGCTGAGGCAGGGGAGCTAAACACCGTGAAAGTCACGCTGGTAGGCCGTCCAGGGCGGGTTGAACTGCGGAAAGAGGTCGCCATCACGACGATGAACTACACCGTCAAGCTGCCGACGCTGCCGAAGGGGGTTCCGACACCGCCCAGCACGCCGACGCTGTATACGGTGTACATCGGGCTGAAGCAGTGGAAGCGGGTGGAAGAGGCTATCGCCAACCCGGAGGACGCGCTGGTGATCGAGGGGACGGCGGCCTATGACCCGGAGGTGAAGGGCATGGCGGTGTATGCCACGAGCATCACGACGAAGATGCTGGATGCCGTGCGCCGCCAGCAGCAGAAAGACTCGCAGGCGCAGGCGGCTCAGCCCGCGTCGGAGGGATCTGCTCCGACGCCCGCGCCGACCGCGCCCGCTCCGGCTGAAAAGAAAGCGGCTGCGCCACGGACGAAATCCGCGCCGGGCATCCCGGAAGAGGTCAAGCAGAAGTTGAGCGAATTGTACGCCTCGGCGTCGCTGTTCCGGCAGAAGATCGCCAATTTGCAGGGCAAGCCGGCGGGGCAGCAGTTCGGGATGGAGATGACGCAGAAGCTCCTCAAGAATGTGGAGGAGGAGATCGCCGCGCTGGAGAAGAAGTACAGCGGGGGGAATTGAACGGAGGGATCGGGGGTTAGGGATTGGGGATTAGGGAAGAAGATTAACCGCAAAGTCCCTATGAAATAGCATCACACCCAAAGATGAATATCCAATACGGATTGAACCGCCAAGACGCCAAGGACGCCAAGATCATACGGAGAGTGTGGGGGGATATACAGAGCAGACGCAAAGGAAAGACAAGAAGAATTGAACCGCTGAGACGCAGAGGACACAGAGAAATACGGAGAGGGTGGGGCACGAATACGTTAACCGCACAGACGCAAAGGGCGCACAGAAAGACGAAATGCGGAGCAGGTGGGTTAGGGGTTCGGTTAGAAGGTGTTAGAATAGGCCGGTGGGCGCGGCGCGGACGCAGAGGAGACGGTGGATGGGGCGCTGGCTGTGGGAACGGCGGATATGGGGCGCGGTGGGGTCTGGGATCGTGCTGGCGGTGGCGCTGCGGTGGTATATGGATGTACCGCTGGTCGATGGCAGAACCAATTATGAAGCGTTGGTGACTCTGCTGCTGTCGGCGGGAACGTTCATCGGCATGCTCCTGTCGCTGATCCCCTGGCTGCGTGAGACTCTGTCGGTTGGTGGAAAACAGAAACGCGCGGATGACCTCCAGCGGCGGAACCGGGCGGCACTCATCAAGGCGGTCGATGAAATCTGGATCAGCGGCTTCCTGGACAAGGTGCTGCACCAGATGGAGTCGCTGCAGATCGATCTGCGCTACCTGGAGCCGGAGAAGGCGGCGCAGCGGATGGGCGGGCAGCCCTACGCCCTGAAGGACAACCGGGCGGCGCTGCAAACCTTCCGCGATTTCGGCGAGAAGCTGGTGATCCTGGGGGAGCCGGGGGCAGGCAAGACGGTGCTGCTGCTGCAACTGGCCGAGGGGTTGCTGGGGGCGGCCCAGCAGGACGCGACCGCGCCGGTTCCGGTGATTTTTCCGCTGTCAGCCTGGGCGGAGAAGCAGCTCCCATTCGGCGAGTGGCTGCAAGGCGAACTGCAAAACCGTTACGGGGCGCCGAAGGGACAGGCGGCGGCCTGGGTGGGCGGGGAGCAGCTCATCTTCCTGCTGGACGGGCTGGACGAGGTGAATGCCGAGCAGCGGGAAGCCTGTCTGCGGGCGATCCAGGCCTTCGTCGAAGACCGCGACCGGCGCGTGCAATACATCCTGTGCAGCCGCCGGAAGGAATATGTCGAACTGGTCGAGCAGGGCGCGCAGCTCAATGTCCCCGGCGAGATCGTGCTGAAGGCGCTGGAAGACGAGGCGATCCAGCGCTTCCTGGCCGGGAACGAGTTCGGGGCGCTGCGGGCGCTGCTGGACGAGAACGCGCTGCTGCGGGAGGACTTCGCGCGGATTCCGTTCCTGCTGAACACGATGGCCTATGTGACGCGGGGAGATACGCCGGAGAAGGCGCGGTTGGCGCTGGGCGGGCGGCAGGATGCCGCCAGTCTGCGGGATTATTTCCTGGAAGAATACGTCAGCAGGCGGCTGCGGGAACAGCCGCACCCGCGCTATCCGGCGGCGCAGACGCGACGCTGGCTGCGCTGGCTGGCCGGGCAGCTTATCCGGGAGCGGCAGACGGATTTCTATCTGGAGAACATGCAGCCGTGGTGGTTGGATTCGGCGGAGCAGGCGCGCGGCTGGCGGCGGCGTGTCGGATTAATGGTGATGCTGACCACGCTTGTGGTGGTCTGGTTGACCTTCGGGCTGGCGTTGGGCCTGCAAATAGGGAGAGACTTCGCGTTGACCTTCGGAGTGGTGTTGGGTTTGCTAATGGGATTCGTAGTCTCGCGGCGCACAGTAATCCTCTGGGGCAGATCGCATGAATTGGTATGGGATTGGCGTGCGTTGGTGGTGGGGGGAGTGGTATTCGGGCTGATCTTCGGGGTGCTATTCGTGCAATTCGGTCTTACGAGCAGATGGGAAATGATCCTGTTGATCGGTCTTTCTTCCGGTATTTTGTTTGCGCTTCAACCACAGACAAAACTCCGCTTTCGTGATGCCGCTGGATGGTTCATTCAGTCCACACTGCGAATCGCGTCAGAGCGCGGGCTGGGACTTGGTTTGGTATTTGGAATGGTTCTTATGTTCGGCTATACGATTGGATTTGGTGAAGACATGGCTGATTTTCTGCTGTTTGGGGCGTTGGTTGGATCAGCCGCCGGGTTAGCGTTCGGATTGGAGATGGGCCTAGGCGCGTTCATCCAGCACTACGTGCTGCGGTTCATGCTGTGGCGGAGCGGGCATCTTCCCTATTGGCGGTATGACCGGTTCCTGGATTACGCGGCGGCGTTGGTGATCCTGCGGCAGGTGGGTGGGGGGTATCGGTTCGCGCATGATCTGGTGCGGGGGCATCTGGCGGGGGGCGGGGAGCAGGGGTTAGGGGATGGGGATTAGGGATTAGGGATTAGGGAAAGCAGGGGACGATCCGGCAAGGGCGGGTCCTGTTGAGAGGGCGGATATGCGGTTCGCGCCGCCGGACACTAAAGTGATCCGGCTGCCGAAAAACCATGTCCACTAAAGGGACAAAAGGCCGTGCGATGTCCGAATTGTGTGCGGGAAGGTGCATCAGCGACGTGGGTGGAATTGGGGGGGGGGCGTACTGGGCGGGACAGGAACATCGCCGCAATCTGTTTCTTAATGTTTTTGCCGTTAAGATTTGACAATCCATTAATCCACAAGGGCTAATCTTTGGCGCTGTTCTCTCTCTCATGGCTAAGGATGACGCCCGATGACCACGCGCATTCACCTGTTCGACAAAGACCCCAACACGCAGTCCTTCGCGGCGGGAACGCCCATCTTCCGCGCGGGGGATGCCGGAAGCGACATGTATGTGATCCGCGACGGCAGCGTGGTCATCAGCCGAGGGGATGTGGTGCTGAACACACTGACCGCCGGGGATGTCTTCGGCGAGATGGCCTTGATCGACGGCAGCCCACGCAGCGCCGATGCGACTGCTGGAACTGACTGTCTGATTGTCCCGGTGAATGCCGAGCGCTTCGACCGGATGGTGCAGATCACGCCGCACTTCGCGCGGACGATCATGAAGGTGCTGA
>JAEUQZ010000313.1 GCA_016788965.1 Anaerolineae bacterium
TGCTTGCCGGAGTGGTACTGAGCGGGGTACTTTACCTCGAGATGCGCGCTCCATGGTATTTGCAGGATACTGCCGCATTCACGCTGAGCTATAATGCGCTCACGGAGATCAATCCTCTTTTCTTATCCTGGCCGTTCGCTCAACAGATTCGGGATGCACTGAGTGTATGGATTGTTGACGGTGAACTCCTCAAATGGGTGTGGCAGATTGTTGCTATGGTTGGCTTTACTGCTTTGAATGTCCTGGGAGTTCCACTGCTGCTGTCTGCGTTCATTGCAAGCATCGGAATGTTCCGCAGCCGTGAAACACGATTGGTCGTGCTGACGCTGCTGGGGATGGTTGTGCTTTCCCTGATAATCGGAATCTTCCTCAATCTGGAATATGAACCGTGGTCGCTGTCGGGACAGGCGCTTCTTCACATCTATTGGTACTTGTTTCCACTTCTGGGGTGGATGTGCTGGCGTGTTTACGTCTATCTACAGTCTCATCTGAATTGGACTCGTCACACCTGGATAGTGCTTGGTTTGAGTCTGGTGATGATTGGGGCATTGATAAGGCAGTTCGGCACGGAAAGTAAGCTTCGCCAGGCTGTGAGGCAAGCAGGCTACGTCGCAAAACCATCTTTAACCCCTGATGAGTGGGAAACATTGTTATACATTCGTCAGACCACTCCGCAGGATGCGGTACTGCTGGTTAATCAGTATGTGGATTCGTACCAGTGGGTTTTCAGCGGAAACACAGGCCGACGGATGTATTTGGAAGGCGCTGGCGGGATTGTCGATATTCAGACTCGCAAGATATTTCCAGATGATGATCGTCGTGAAAAGATCAACCAAGTCTGGGGGGAAAGCGATGCTGCTCAGTTCTGCGAACTGGTCATGTCCACTTCTGCTACTTTCCTGGTCGAATATCAGCGCAGTTCGTTAGCCGCGGCTGACCCACCCTGCCTGACTGTGCATTGGACCAGCCCTATGTCAGAAGTGATCGTTTGGCAGGTTAGTCGTGGGGATGCTGCACAATAGTCGTCATGTCCGGGTGCTGGCACGACGAAGCGTCAACCCGTATACTCTGAGCCAGGAATTGAAAACGCTGCCGGAGAAGCAGCGTTAAGTTCGGAAGGTTGCCGGCGGTGGGACTCGAACCCACATGGGCGTAAGCCCAATCGATTTTGAGTCGATCGCGTCAGCCAATTGCGCCACGCCGGCTAGTCAAGGTGTGGATCAGAATACCCCCAAAGGGGACGATCCTGGCCTTATCTTAGGGTGTCCGAATTGTCTTGTCAATGGCGAGCGAACTGAGCAACGAACCCGCGCTGATCGCGGCCGCGCGGCGCGGGAATCTGAATGCTTTCAACACCCTCGTCCTGCACTACCAGGATCGAGTCTATTCGTTTGCCTACCGCATTCTGGGCGAATCGGCGGCTTCGGCTGATGCCGCCCAGGAGGCGTTCATCACCGCCTACCGCCGCCTGGATACGTATCGTGGCGGCAGTTTCCGCGCCTGGTTGTTCCGCATTGTCAGCAACCTCTGTTATGACGAACTCCGCCGTCGCCGCCGTCGCCCCACCTCGGCTCTGGATGATCTGCCCGGCGGCGAGACCGATGATGGCCCTGCCATTCCCGCTGCTGATCTGACCCCTGAACAGGCCGTCCAGCAGCGCGAACTGCTGCGGGCCATCGAGCAGTGCATCGACGGCTTGCAGATGGATCAGCGGCTCGTCATCCTGCTCAGCGATGTCGAAGGAATGAACTATCAGGAGATCGCGGAGATTACCGGCGCGAACCTGGGTACGGTCAAATCCCGGCTGAGCCGCGCCCGCAGCGGCGTTCGGAGCTGCTTGCAGGCGGTCAAGGAACTTTTGCCATCCAGTTATCGTCTTAAGGATAAGTCGGAGTAGCCTGGATCATCGAACCATCATGTTGACCGAGCGTGAGATCGAGCTGCTGTCTCTTTACCTGGATAGCGCGCTAAGTGAGTCCGAACGCGCCGCGCTGGAAGCTCGCTTGCAGACCGATGCCGAACTGCGCGGCGAACTCGAGTCGCTGCGCGAAACCGTCACTCTGCTGCGAACGCTGCCGTCGCGCCGCGCCCCACGGAATTTCACGCTGTCGGCTTCCCAGGCGACACGCTCGACTCGCTGGATGGGCTTTCCGACCAGCGCCGCCTTCAGCGCCCTCAGCGCGGCGGCTGCTTTCCTGCTGTTCATCGGGGCCAGTCTGCTGCTGACCTCCCGCCCGCAGGTGACGCAGGCTCCGGCCGCGGCGCTTGCTATCACAGCGACCGCCTCCCAGCAGCCCGATCTGCTCATGCAGGCTCCCATTGAAGGGTCGCCAGTGCCGTCCGCGACTGCCGAGGAAGAGTCGCAGGGGGCGGGCGAAACGGCCGCTAATCAAGCCGGAGCGCCTATGCCCACACTGGTGATTATGGCGACGAGCGCTCCAACGATGGCCGCGCCAGTGGCCGCGCTCCCGGCGGCTACAGATGCGGCCGCCATCATGATGGAATCGGCCGTGAGCGAACTGACGGCGGAACCAATGGCCGGAGCCATCGTCGCTGATGCTGCTGGAGCCACGGGTACACCTGAGACGACAATCGCTCAATTTGCCGCGCCGACCGAAGTTCAGCGGGCGGCTCCAACCGCGACGATGACCGCAACCATGACCGCGACCCCGCTGCCGACCCTCGCCCCAGCGACGGAGATCAGTCCGGCTGCCGAACAGCCGTTGGCGGCTTCGGAACCTGCGGATACCAATGCCAGCAGAGCATCCGAACCTGCCGAGATTGACCCATTGCCCGTCGTGATGCTGGGGGTCGGATTGGTGCTGCTGGCGCTGGCCGTCATCACCACGGCTGTCCGGCTACGGAAGCGCTGATGGGTTTGCCGCGCGTTGCCCACTTCTGCCCGATGTGCGGAGGCGCGTTGGAACTGCGCGACCGCTTCGGCCACCAGCGTCCAGTGTGTACGGTCTGCGGGCACGTCGTCTTCTTCGATCCCAAAGTGGCCGTCGCCGTGTTGATTATTCAGGATGAGCGGGTGCTGCTCGTCCGCCGCGCCAATGACCCCCTCAAAGGCTACTGGGCGCTGCCCGCTGGATTCATCGAATGGAACGAAGACCCGCAGGAAGCGGCTCGGCGTGAATGCCTGGAAGAGACCGGGCTGGCCGTCGAGATCGACCGTCTGCTGGACATCTTCCACACGCCGGATGATGGCGGGCTGGCCGATCTGGTCATCGCCTATACCGCCCATATTGTGGGTGGGTCACTGCTGGCGGCTGATGACGCCGATGCGGTCGGCTGGTTCAGCCGCGCCGATCTTCCTCCGGCGGCGTTCCTGCCCAGCCAGCGGCTCCTGGCGCGGTGGGCGCAGGGATTGCTCTGAGCTGGGCAAGGGAATGTGTGGCGGCTCGATTAAAGAGCGTTAAAATACCCGCCAACAACCTCGGTCTTCCAACGGCCATTCCAGAGCGGTTCGACCATGCGTATCGAAGTCCAGCATATCCACAAGCGTTTCGGGCCGGTTCACGCCAACAATGACATCAACCTGACCTTCGAGGGCGGACGGATCGTCGGCATCCTGGGGGAGAACGGCGCGGGCAAATCCACGCTGATGAAAATCCTGGCGGGATACCAGCCGTTCGACAGCGGCGAGATTTGGATCGATGGCCGCCGGGTGGATTATGTTGGCCCGCAGGCGGCCATCCAGAACGGCATTGGGATGCTCCAGCAGGACCCGCTGGATGTGCCAGCTTTCACTGTGCTGGAGAACTTTCTATACGGCGCGGAGCAGACTCTTTCCCGACGGCAGGCCAAACAAAGCCTACAGCAGTTCTGCTCACGCTTCGGCTTTGAACTCGATCCGGACACCCCGGTCGCGCAGTTGAGCATCAGCCAGCGGCAGCAAATGGAGATCATCCGGCTGTTGGCGCTGGGTGTGAAGACGCTCATCCTCGATGAACCCACCACCGGAATCTCCGCCGAACAGAAAACGATCCTGTTCGATGCGCTGCGCGAACTGGCGAAGCGCGATGGTCTGACGGTGCTGCTGGTCAGCCACAAGCTGGAAGATGTCATTGCGATGTGTACCGAGGTGGCAGTGCTGCGGGCCGGCCGCCTGGTCGGGACGATGCCGATGCCGGCCACGACCCGGCAGCTCATCGCCATGATGTTCGGGCAGGAACTGGCTCCGCAGACCCGCGCCACGGTCGATCTGAGCGGCTCCAGTGATGCGCTCAGCCTGGAAGCGATCCAGCTTCGCGGGCGGCGCGTGACGGTGAGCCTTGATCTGCGGGTCAAGGCGAAGGAGATCATCGGGTTGGCTGGTTTGGATGGCAGCGGGCAAGAACTGCTGCTGCGGGCCTGTGTCGGTCTGATTAAACCGTCGGCGGGGCGCATCCGGCTGGCCGGCGCGGAGATGACCGGGAAATCCTACCGCCAGTTTCTGGCGTCGGGGGTGGCGTTTGGAGCGGCAGGGCGATTGGAAGAAGGGCTGGTCGGCGGGCTGACGCTGACCGAACATATCGCCCTGGTCGGTGAACCCCGCCCTCTGATCGATTGGAAGCAGGCGCGGCAGAGCTGCGAGTCCCAGTTGAAGCTCTACGATGTACGGGGACGACCGGAAAGCCGCATCGAAACGCTCTCCGGGGGCAACCAGCAGCGCATGTTGATGGCGCTGATGCCGGAGCATCCGACGCTGATGGTGCTGGAACAGCCGACGCGCGGGCTGGACGTGGACTCGGCGCGGTGGATCTGGAAGCAGCTTCTGGGTCGGCGGGAAGGCGGAGCGGCGATCCTGTTCAGTTCGCCTGATCTGGACGAGATCGTGACCTACAGCGACCGCATCCTGGTGTTCTTCGCTGGACGGGTGATGGAAATCCGGGACGCGAGCCGCACCAGCATCGACGAACTGGGCCGCTGGATCGGCGGGCACTTCGAGGAACACGCATCATGAAGACGTTATCTCCCTGGGCGCGGCTGGCGCTGGCGATTGTGCCCATCCTCATCTCGCTCGCCATCACCGCGCTGCTGATCCTGGCCGTTGGCTCCGACCCACGCGCGGTCTTCGAGAAGGTGTGGGAAGGCGCGTTCCGGGATATGCGGGCGTTCAGCGGGGTGGTCAACTTCTGGATTCCGCTGACACTGGCGGCGATGGGGTTGGTGGTCACGTTCACCGCCGGGCTGTGGAACATCGGCGTGGAAGGCCAGATGATTATGGGCGCGGTGTTCGCGTCCTGGGCGGCGCTAACGCTCAAACTGCCGCCGCTGGTGCTGATCCCCATCGAGATCGCCGCGGCAATGCTAGGCGGGGCGCTCTGGGCGGCGCTGGTAGGGCTGCTGAAAATCCGCCTGGGGGTGCATGAAATCTTCGGCGGGGTGGCTTTGAATGCGCTTGCCAATGTGATCTCGATCTTCCTGATCTCCGGGCCGTGGCAGCCGCCGGAGGGGGGCAGCGTCCGGGCGACGCCGCTGTTCCCGGTTGATGCGCTGCTCCCGCCGTTCAGCGCGGAATTCGATGTGAGCCTGTTGGCGCTGGTGATCGTCGGGACGGTATTCGCGGCGGTGGTGCTGGCGCTGCGGGGCACGCGCTGGGGCTTGCAGTTGAAGGCCACCGGAAAGAATGCCCGGTCGGCGCTGCTGCTGGGCGTGCCGACGCGCCAGAGCGCCTTAAGCGCGTTCATCATCTGTGGCATGATCGCCGGGATCGCCGGGTCGTACCGGGTGCTGTTCACCTATGGCAACCTGCGCCCGCTGGTCTCTGGCGGGATTGGGTTCCTGGCGCTGCTGGTGGTGCTGCTGGTCTCGATGCGCGGCATCTGGGTTCCGCTGGTGACGTTTGCGTTCGCGGCCATCCTGGGCGGCAGCGCCCGCTTGAAGGTCGCGCTCCAGTTGGACTCGTCACTGGCCGGGGTGCTGCAAGGTATGCTGGTGCTGGTTGTCCTGTTGTTCACCGGGCTGCGGCAGCGTCTCCAGTTGGAGCGCGAGCGCAGTGCTACCGCGCCGGTTGAATCGTCTGCGTCTACCCCATCCACGAGTGAGCGGCTATGAACGACGAACTCATCAATGTCCTCAGCAGCATCGTCGCCAACGCGACCCCGCTGGTGATCGCCAGTCTGGGCGAGACCATCACCGAGCGGGCGGGGGTGACGAACCTCTCGCTGGACGGGAGCATCATCCTGGCGGCGATGGTGGGATTCGTAGCCGCGCTGGTTTCCAACAGTGCCATCGTGGGCATCTTCGCGGCGATGCTGGTCGGGGCGCTGATCGCGCTGCTGATCGCGGTTTCGGCCATCGAACTGCGGCAGGATCAGGTGGCGATTGGCTTCGTGCTGACGCTGCTGGCCGCCGATCTGGCCCAGTTCCTCGGCTCGGCTTACACGCGCATCCCCGGCCCGCAGG
>JAEUQZ010000314.1 GCA_016788965.1 Anaerolineae bacterium
CCTCGCTCGTTGTTCCTTTTCCGACATTCTATCTCGTTTTCTGCCCGCTCTGTTTTTCAACAAAGTCACACGGGTCGCCCCCTACGCAGCATCGGTGGTCTGGTAGGAGACGATCTCGTATCGCCCCGTCGTTTGAGGCACAACTTGAAGCGGCCAACATTTCCGAATGCACCCGTTGGAGCCGCAGGGAATTAGTCCGGGCGGGTGAGGAATTCGTGGACGAGCGTCTGGAAGTGATGGACGCCGTTTTCACGAAGGACTGAGAAGCGGCCTTGATGGTAGGCTCTGGACTTCAAACCCTTCTGGACGTTTTCGACGATCTCGATGTCTTCCTGCTGAATCTGGTCACTGAAGGCGATGACCTGCTGCATACTCTCCCAGCCTTCGCCTGTGCCGGGCTGCTGGAAATACCACTCGAAGATGGTGAGGGTGCGCTCGTGATCGAGGGGCAGGATGATGTTGATGGAGGTATTGTCCAGGTAGACGTTGAGCATGACGTTGGGGAATATCCAGTAGTAGAGTGCTCTGGATTCGGCCTCGGTGCGGATGTAGCGGCGGTCGCGGACTTCGCCGTCCCGGGTGGGGCGAATGGGGGCGATCTGAGAGGAATGGTAGCGGAAGGTTTCGACCCGGTACTGGTCGTAATCCAACTCGCGGAACAGGCCGGGATGGGCGATGGGCAGGTGATAGCCTTCGAGGTAGTTATCGACGTACACCTTCCAGTTGCAGTTGATGATGTAATCGCGGCGTTCGATGAGCGACATTTTGCTCACGTCGAAGCCTTCACGAAGGATTTCCTGGTTGATGGGTTCGTAGACGGACTCCATCGGGGCGGCGGACGGATCAAGGTTGACGAAGACCCAGGGACCCCATTCGACAACCTGGATGGCGTGAAGGCAGACGTTTTCTTTTTTCCAGTTTTTGACTCCCTCAAATTCAGGGGCGTTCATGAGGCGGCCGTCAAGGGCGTAAGTCCAGCCGTGGTAGCGGCACTGGAGGCTCTTGCGGTTGCCCTGCCCCACCGCGACGGGGCCGGCACGATGGGGACAGACGTTGTAGAAGCCGCGCAGTCTGCCATCCTGTCCACGGGTGACGACGAGGGGCTGGCCGACGACTTCGCAGGTGAAGAAATCACCGGGGCGGCGCACCTGATCGGCGCGGCCAACAGGCTGCCAGGTCTTGTAGAAGATGCGTTCACGTTCCAAGTCGAGCATCTGGGGGTCGGTGTACCAGGAAGCGGGCAAGGTAGAGGCTTCTGAGAGATTGGTATTCGGACTATACGAAGCTAAGTCCAGAGGTGGTTGAGGTGAATCGAGATGCAGGTCGAACATCGAGCATCCTTTCTCATCAGGGCAGGCGATGGGGTGGAAATGCAAAAAACCCGAAGATCACCTGTAGAGGTGTTCCGGGAAGGAGCAGCTATTCAGTTGGCGCGGGTCACTTATCGGCGAGGGACAGGAGGCAAAGGGTGAAATGCAAGCGCGGGAGTTCGCACGGGGGCGAAGGACGCAGCGGGACAGTCAAGGCGCGGACAGCGGTCATGGGTGGATCAGAAGGCAATGCGGCCGGTTGCCAGCAGGAAGGCCAGACCCAATACGACCACGTTCAGGAAGATGAACACGGCGATGAACATGCGCTCGACGGCAGTCATGCCGAGGAACAGGTGTCTCTGGGGGACTTCCGGCTCGTCGGATTCGAGGGAAACGTCTTCATCAAAATCAAAACTGTCATCGTCTTTACGGAGTTCATCCAGCATGCCCACGGCTCATTCTCCTTCGGTGCGAGGGTGTGCCCCTACTGTAGAGCAGAAGCTAAAGGCTGTCAACTGAGGCGCTTCCAGGTTTGATCGACCAGACGGAAAAGCGCTTCTGACTGATTCGTGCCGAGAGAATTGGCAGTTTCGACGACGGCGCGGAGCAGCGGAAGGCCATCGGGGCCGGTCTCCTGCTGGACGGAGACAACGGTGGGTTGGTCGCCGACCACGGGCGCATTGAAACGCTGGTAGGCCAGCGTGCGGGCAGTCTCGTCACGGGTATCGTAGAGGCCGAGGAAACCGGCTTCATCACGGCGCTGGATACGGTCGAATTCGGCGACGAGACGCCAAGTCAGGAAGTCGCGCCAGTCGAGGCGCATCTGGTCGAGCGGGAGGCCGGATATTTGCGACAGGACGGCGACGCTGGAGGTTGGCTGCAAGATGGTCGCCAGACTGCCAACGGCGGAATTCCCGAAGTTGGCGGCCAATGAATCGAGAACGAAGGTATTGGTGCTGCGCTGCACCATCTGACCAACCAACCAGGAGATGATGGCCTGGCGCAGGTAGTAGGCATCGGCAGGATAGACGGGTTGAAGGCCATTGGTGGCCTGGGTGACGAGGCGCTCGGCCAACACATAGGCCAACCCGAACTGCATGTCCAGATCGAAGGGCGCATCGGAGCGGGCGCGGAGGACATAGGGCGAGTTGACGATGATCTGCCAGGGATCGGCAGACGACCAGACGGGCAAGGTTCCCTCCTGGGGAACAATCTCGATGGTGAGCATGGGGATGGGGCCGCAGGTCAGGGTGGCACAGGCCAGTTCGAGCCAGCTTTCGACGCGCTGGCCGATGGTCTCCCCAAGCAGGCGATCCACTTCACCGTAGCGGGTGGTCACACGTTGGCCGGTGAAGGTCGAAACTGCACCCCAGAAGGTGTAATCGGGCGGGACGTGCCGCCAGCCATCGTCATAGCGCCAGTAGAAACAGACGCGGGTGTAGGGAACGCCATCGAGGATTTCCTGAACTTTGACGCGGGCGCGGGTACGGTCGATGACGACTTCGAGAATATCACCTGTGAGGACAAGAGAAGCGCGGGCTTTCAAGTCCTGGTACTCGTTGAAGAGCATCTGCTGGGACTGCAACCAATCGCCGGAGGCGCTGCGCTGGATGGCCGTGAAAGAAGCGTTGTCACCGAGGCGGAGGGCGGCAATCTCAGATTCGACAGTGCCGCGAAGGTCGCGCTCGATCTCACCCTGGACGGCTTGCAGCCGCACGACGATCAGGCCAAGCCCAGCGGCCAGGAGGGCGAGGATCAAGAGGAAGAACAAGACCAGGCGGAACTGCGCGGCGCGGCGGCGGCGCTTCCACTGCGGGTCTTCGCCGCCTTGACGCACCTGGGTCTGTTCGGCTTCAATTTCCCAGTCGAGACGAATTCCCATGTGTGGTTCCTTCAGCCTGGCTCACCGAGAGAGACATCGCCGGCCATGACGGTGTGCAGGCGGCCGCCGGCATCCCGGACGCGGAGCGCACCGGATGGTTCGACGGACTCGGCAAGGCCACGAAGCTGACCTGTGGGCTGGTCGATGAGGACGGATGTGCCGAGGGTCTGGAGGCGGGCACGCCAGGCTTCAAACAAGGCGTCCGTTCCCAGATGAGCCGACCAGCGATCCAGGGAGGCGAGCAACATTTTCAGCAGGTCAACGCGGTCGAAGGAACGGCCCAGCGCGGGTTCGATGCTAATGGCGGTGGCGGCGAGGTCGGTGCCGGTGAAATCAATGCGGACGTTGACGCCGATGCCCAGCACGACTCCGACGAGGCGGCTGCCATCCCAGGTGGTTTCCGGCAGGATGCCGCAGACTTTGCGGCCGTTCAGGAGGACATCGTTGGGCCACTTGATGGCGACTGAGTGCGCGCCAAGCTGATCGAGCATTTCGGCGATGGCAACCGCGCCGAGCATGGTGATCTGGTGGAGGGCGGTGGCGGGTGGATGCAGGAGAAGGGAAAGGATCAAGGCTGTGCCGGGCGGGGTGAACCAGGTTCGGCCCAGGCGGCCGCGTCCCTGCACTTGCTCGTTGGTGATGACAACCGCGCCGTTCGCCCCACCCTGCTGCAACCATTGGCGGGCAAGGTCATTGGTGCTGCCGACGGACTCGACGAAGCGGATCGGGCGGGGTGATAAGGCGGACTGAAGGCGTTCGGCGGTATAGATTTCCATTGGCTGAACACTGATCTCGGTTTCGATTGGCCTGATTGTATCATGAAGGGGCGTATTTCAAATTGAGGGTGTGTTTGAAAACAAGCAGGATGAGGTCGCTCATCAGAAGAGGGTAATTTTTCGGTTTGCGCCGCCAGACACTAAAGGGACAAAAGACCGAGCGATATCCGACTCCATTCATGAAAGACCACCTTGCAATCCAGATTTACCGCAAGAATGAAATGTACCTTCACGAAGGCGGACGGGTGCGCGGCATGAAGGAATGTTGTTATACTGGGTGCGGGACGGAATGGCGATACGCAGCCGGACACTAAAGTGATCCGGCTGCCGAAAAGCCATGTCCACTAAAGGGACAAAAGGCAGCGCAATGTGCGACTCTATTCTTGAAAGCACATCAGCGGGCTGGGATACGGGGCGCAGAGGGAATTGAGCGGTTATTTTCGGAGGCGACGGGCGTGGATCATCTGTATACGCCGTGGCGGATGGCTTACATTCGAGGAGAGAAGAAAGCGGTGGAGGGATGCGTCTTCTGCCAATTGGCGGCTGCGCCGGACGATGAGACGCGGATCATCGGACTTTCGGAGCATGTGTACGTGACGCTGAACATTTACCCGTACAACAACGGGCATGTGATGGTTGTGCCGTATGAGCATGTGGCGAGTCAGGAGCAGCTCACGACCGAGGCGCTGACCGATCTGATGGTGACAACGAACCGGGCGCTGGCTGTCCTCCGCAAGGCGTACAATCCGCCCGCGTTCAATCTGGGGGCGAATCTGGGGGCGGCGGCGGGGGCCGGGATCGCGGAACATTTCCATTTTCACATTGTCCCGCGCTGGCCGGGTGATGCCAACTTCATGACGGTGGTGGGAAATACGCGGGTGATCCCGGATACGCTGGAGAACATTTACCGGGAACTCAAGAGCATCTGGCAGGAACTCTACGGGTAGACACGGGAGGCCTTATGGCTGACAAGAGCGCACGCGATCCGGTAATCCTGGCGAGCGCACGCACCGCACAAGGGAAATTCCTGGGAAGCCTGACGCCGGTTTCGGCGGTCGAATTGGGAGCAGCGGCGTTCAAGGCGGCGGTGGAACGGAGCGGGGTGGATGCCCAGCAGATCGACGAGGTGCTGGTGGGGAATGTGGTCGGGGCGGGGGTCGGACAGGCGCTTCCCCGGCAGATCAGCCTGGCGGCGGGGATTCCCGACTCGGTGGGCGGGACAGTGGTCAACAAGGTGTGCGGCAGCAGCCTGAAAGCCGTGATGATGGCGGCTGGGGCGATCAAGGCGGGGGATGGCAAGCTGTACGCGGCGGGCGGAGTCGAGAGCATGAGCCGCGCCCCGTACCTGAACGACTCGATCCGGCAGGGGAACAAGTACGGCGCGGTGCAAGTGCGAGACGCGCTGCAAGTGGACGGGCTGTGGTGTTCTATTGTGGATTGGGGAATGGGCAACGCGGCGGAATTCATCGCGCGGCAGTTCGAGATCACGCGGGACGAGATGGATGCGTTCGCGGCGCGGAGTCACCAATTGGCGGCGCAGGCGACGGACTCCGGGACGTTCAAGGCGGAGATCACGCCGATTCTGCTCAAGTCGCGGTCAGGAGAGACTCGGTTCGAGGTGGACGAAGCGATCCGACGGGATACGTCGGTCGAGGCGCTGGCGAAACTGAAACCGGCGTTTGAGGCGGACGGGGCGGTCACGGCGGGGAATGCACCGGGGATGAACGACGGCGCGGCGGCGGTGATCGTCAGCAGCCGGGCTTACGCGGAGGAGCATCAGCACCCATCGGTGGCGCGGATCGCGGGGTATGCCCAGGCGGCGGTGGATCCGCGGTGGATTTTCTACGCGCCGGTCAAGGCGATCCCGCTGGCGCTGGAACGGGCGGGTTGGCGCTTCGATGAGGTCGATCTGTTCGAGGTGAATGAGGCTTTCGCCGCGCAGGTGCTGGCCGATCTGGAAGGGCTGAAGCGGGATGGTCACAGCCTGCCGCAGGAGAAGCTGAACGTGAACGGCGGGGCTATCGCGCTAGGGCATCCGCTGGGGGCGAGCGGGGCACGAATCCTGACGACGCTGATCCATGCGCTGCGCGACCGGGGTTTGAAGCGGGGCGTGGCGGCGCTGTGCCTGGGCGGAGGCGAAGCCGTGGCGCTGGCGGTGGAAGTGGAGTAAGACGAGATTCCACCACAGAGGCACAGAGGACACAGAGAAGAGATAGAGAAGAACGAAACCGCAAAGTCCCTATGAAATAGCATCATACCCAAAGATGGAAATCCAATACAGATTCTAACCGCAGAGTCCCTATGAAATAGCATCACACCCAAAGACGAATATCCAATGCAGATTCTAACCGCTGAGACGCAGAGAACGCAGAGAAATACGGAGGGAGTGGGGGGATATACAGAGCAG
>JAEUQZ010000315.1 GCA_016788965.1 Anaerolineae bacterium
GCAAACTCAAAGCCTGCCGGATAACCGCCCAAATCTTCCGTCGAAGCCCAACCGAACTCCGTCACACATAGCTTCTGATCGCCGCCCGCTGTCGCGATGATGTTGGCGTAAGTTTGCAAAGTACTGCGGAAGCTCCAACTGTGGTGCGGGTTATCGAACGGGCCGCGGAAGGACGCGCCCGGATCAGGCGGAACGGCGTCCCAGGCGATGCTGGGGCCGATGTTGTAGCCGTTGTGATGGACGCCGAGGCAGTCGGTGTAGTTCAGCAGGCCGGCGTCGATCATCTGCTGGAGGTAAACGAAGTCGTCGATGGCGCTAACGCGGCCATCGGGTTCCGTCCAACCGCCTGTCGGGGCGAGCGCCCCGCTGATGACGATCACGCCGGGATCGACGGCTTTGATGGCGGTAAAGGCTTCGCGGAGCATGGCGACGTAGTTGGCGGCGCTCAAGCCTTTGGTGGAGAACCACTCGCGGTCGAGGTTCTGCTCGTTCCAGACCTCGACGGCCTGAATCTGGCCGGGGTAACGCTGAAGGACAGCGGTGATGAAGTTGATGTAATCGGCGTAGTTGGCGGGCGGGCCGTGCTTCTCCAGGTTGACGCCCGGTTCACGCGCCCAATCGGGGGCGGTGACGATGGACATCATGATGTTGAGGCCGAACTTGTTCTTGGACGGCATGACCAGATCGAGTTTCGACCAATCCCACTGGTCGCGTTCCGGCTGGACATCTTCCCAGCGCACCTGCTGTTTGAACCAGCGCAGTCCCATCTTGTCGGAGACTTCGCGCATCCAGCCGTCCTGGTTATCGGGGTTCATGTCCAGGCTGTACTGCACCTGGATGCCCAACTGGAAGACTTTGTTGCTGACGGGCAGCGGGGTCGCGGTAGGGCCAGCGGCGGGCACGGGCGTCGCGGCCTGGGCAACGGCGGGAACCGAGGTTGGCTCCAGCGTGGGCTGGATCACCTGGGTGGGGATGGTGGTGGCGTTGATGGCGGCGGCCTGCTGCTGGATCGGGGCGCTGGTCGGCAGGGCGAAGTTGCGCCCGCCGCGCGAGGCGATCCCGGTTTCGCCCAGCACCCAGAAGATGGCGAAGAAGGTACACGCCCCCATGATGAAGGTGATTGCCGTCCAGAGCAGGACAAAACCGCGAAGCTGACGGCGCAGTTTGCTGCGTTCGGCGGTAGATTGCATGGATGCCATAGGTTCAACTCTCCTCATGCAGGACGCTGACGCGCCCGGCGATGGACGTTACCAGTTTACCGTGCGCCAGCCATCGCGTCACACGCGGGGCAGCCGCCATCGGGGCGGATCATGGCGTAGCCGGCCATGGGGTCGGCCCCATAGTTGGTGAAATCGACGTTCCAGACGATCATCAGGCGGACGCGGCCGCTCTGTGACGAGAGGGCGGCGGCCTGGGCTAACCAGGCGGCGTGCTGGGACAGGGTGGTGTTCTGCGCCCAACCGAAGAACGGATCGAGCGGCGGGAAGCCTTCCGGCGACAGGAAGCCCAGTTCCGTCCAGCAGATGGGCTTCTGGCCGCCGATCAAGCCCCAGTAGACATCCAGCATCGCGCCGAAGTAACGGGTGTAGTAGTTGTCGCGGGGATCGCCGCTGTTCTGCGTGGGCGAGACGATGCCTTCGTTGTAATGCGCGCCGAGGCAGTCCATGTACTGCAAGCCGCCCGCCGCGACGACTTCTCCGATCCAGCGGTCGTCGTTCATCACCCGACCGGGGAAGGCGGCTTCCGCGCCGGTTGGGGCAGGCGCGCCGCTGATGACGTAGACGCCGCCGTTGGCCGATTTGATGGCCTGATAGGACTGGCGGAGCAGATCGGCATAAGCCGCGCCGCTGATCTGGCCGGCCGGCCATTCGCGGTCGATGTTGGGTTCGTTCCAGACCTCGATGGCATCCGGGCCGTAGCCGGCCACGCCGCCGAGGAAGCTGGCGAACTGCTGGATATAGCCCTGCCCGCCCGCGGCCAGATCGTTCGGGTAGCCGACGACGCCGAGCAGAATCTTGAAGCCGCGTGACCGGGCATCGTTGATGTAGCCCTGGGCGGCATCCGCGCCCATGCCAACCGAGTAGCGAAGCTGGACTTTCATCCAGTTCATCCCAGCGCGGCGCATGGCCGAAGCCGCGCGTTCGCTGCCGGGCGAGGTGACATGGCCGCCGTATTCAAAGCCGCCAACGCTGATGCTGCCCGCGCCGGGCCGTGAGGCCGATCCCGCCGCAGCGGCAGGAGCCGGGGCTGCTGGAACCACCGCCGGAACGGGCGTCGCTGTCGGAACCGGTGTCGGCGTGGGGGTGGGCAGCGGCGTGGGGGTGGGCGTGGGCGCGAAGAGCGCGACTGCCGCGCCACTGCGCGGGCTTTCCACCGAGCCGCTGACGACATCGACATTGATGGCATAGTTGCCGTCGGGGGCGATCAGGGTTGTGACCAGGGGTTGATTGAGGTCGGTCGTGACCTCACCGAGGACGCCACTCGCGCCCTGGATGCGCCAGCGCAGCGCCAGTTCGGTAGCGGCGGGCGCGGTGGGCATTTGCAGCTTGTAGTTGAGGATGGTGGGCTTGACGCCCTCGGCGATGCCATCGGCCAAGAGGTCGTCGAAGGCGACGCCAGCCATGCCGAAGGCCTGGGTCAAGTCCATGCGGAAGCGGAGCGCGTCGGGCGTGGTGAGCCACATGCGCGAGACCGGGCTGCCATCCGTGCCGAGGTAATCGATGAAGGAGGCCTGCACAGTGGTATCCAGACCGGACGCAGCGGCGAAGCCGTCGAGCTTGGCCTGAATTTCCGCGCCGGGCAGGATGGCGCCGGTGTCGGTGGTCTGGGCGTCGATCTGGACATTGCCGAGGGCAGAAAGCGCGTCGCTGTAGCCGATGCTGGTGAAATCAGCGCCGACCTGCCGGATCGAGAGCGCCGACAGCCCCAGCAGAATCTTGCCGCGGCTGATCTCGCCTTTGGCCCAGCGCAGCATGGCCTCGACCGGGCGATCCGCACCGGGGGCAAACCCGGATGGATCGAGCGGGAGGATGATCTTAACGTAATCGGCGGCCGCGCCCAGGGACGGCCAATCATAGGCGCCGGTATCCCAGACGCCGCCGTTGTTGGCGGCTGCCGGAACCATCACGCCGAGGAGCAGCCCCTGGGCCTTCAGGGCGGTTCCGAGTTCGGTCACGAAGGCACTGAAGGAATCGCGCAGATCGGGGGCGATGTCGCGGTAGTCGATGAAGACGCCCTTGAAGCCGTTGTTGAGGGCGAAGGCGGCGATCTGGGCGGCATGGTCGCGGCGCAGGGTACGGTTGCCCAGGATGGCGGCGACGGTGTTGGTATCGATGGCGCGGGGATCGACGAAGTTGCGGATGACGGGCATGACCCAGTAGCCCTGGGTCAGGTCGAAGCCGGGAGCCAGACTGCCGGTCAGCTTGCCATCCAGGGTGGGGGTCAGGCCACCGGGAGCGACGATGGTCGCCAACTGCCCGGCCTCGCCGGAGAGTATCTGCACGGCATCGACCGAGACCAGGACGCTGGGCTGGGTGGCGGCGACCGCCTGGAAAAGCGCCACCTGATCGGGCACATCCTTGACGGTGGCGATCATCGACAGCGCGCCGGAGGCATTCAACTGAGCGGGGATGAAGCGCCACTGCCCGGCAGCGGCATCCCAGCCGTACATGTCCAGCAGGTCGGGATTGGATGCCGAGGGCGGGACCGTCACATTGAGCGTCACCACGCCGGGCTGCTGGCCGGTGGTTTCCATGACGTAGACGGTACTCTGGCGCGAGAGGGTCGGCGGAACGGCGGCCAAAGCCTGGGCAACGGCCTGGTTATCGGTCGAGGCGGCCTCCAGCGGAACCGAGGAGAGCGCCACGCCGTAGTTTCCGGTCAGGCTGGCAGGATCGGCCGCCAGCACCAGCCCATCGGCAGCGACGGCGTTGGCCTGCTGGCTGAGCATGGTGTAGTTGGGGCCGAAGAGCGACACATTGAACAGCCGTTTCGCCAGATCGACGGGCGGCAGGAGGGCGCCAATCACGACCAGCGCCCCAACCATCAGCAGCGTCAGGATGGCCGGAATCCAGCAGCCGCAGCCGCCCGACCGCTTGCGGGGCGGTGGCGGCGGAGCCGCTTCTTCGACAACCACGCGGGCAAATGGTGGAGGGGTTTCTTCCATCATGGCATCCATGGGAACGGGCTTATGTTCATCGCGCATCGGTTTTTCAGACATTCCACTTCCTTTGGATCGTTACCTGATCCTCACCCCCGGCCCCTCTCTACGCAGTGGAGAGGGGAGCAAATGCAATGCAGGGGGAGCTTCAAGCATCCAGTTCATAACAGGTTTTAGCTGCCCAGGGCTTCGCAGGCTGGGCAGGCTCCACCGGGACGAATGATGGCGTAGCCCCCCATGGGGTCATCGCCATAGTTGGTGAAATCCACGTTCCAGATGATGAGCAGCTTCACCTTGCCGCTGCTGCGCGAAAGCTGCACGGCGCGGTCGAGCCAGGCGGCCTGCTGGGCGACGGTCACGTTCTGCGCCCAGGCGAAGCCACCGGGCAGCGGCGGGAAACCCTCCGGCGTCAGGTAGCCGAGTTCGGTGAAGCACAGCGGCCGCGCCCCCCGGAAGGCGTTATAGTAGGTGTTGACCATGCCCCAGAAGTAGCGCGTGTAGTAGCCGCTGCTGCCGCGCGGATCGCCGCTGGTTTGATCCGGGCCGACGATACCCTCATTATAATGGACACCCACACAGTCCATATAGCGGGCTGCGCCGGCCGCGGCCATCCCTGCGACAAACGCATTGTCATCGCAGCCCTGGGCGCTGCATCCACCGAAGAAGCCGGTCGGGGCGGGCGCGCCGCTGATGACCAGGGTGTTCGGATTCGCGCCTTTGATGGCGTTGTAGGCGGCCGCGAGGAGCTGGGTGAAGCGAGCCGGGTCGATCTGGCCGGTCGGCCATTCGCGGTCGATGTTGGGTTCGTTCCAGACTTCGATGGCATCCGCGCCGAGGGCAGCCGCGCCGCCTACGAAAGCCGCGTATTGGTCGAAGTAGCCGCCGTTGTTGAGTTCACCCGGCGAACCGACGATGCCGAGCAGGATGCGGAAGCCCTGGCTGTGGGCGTCGGCGATCAGCCCCGAGACGACATCGGCGGTCTGCCCCTGGAAGTAGCGCACCTGCTTCTTGACCCAGGTCATCCCGGCCAGCCGCATGGCGTTGACAGTCTGCTCGCCCAGGCCGGAGGCATGGCCGCCGTAGCTGAAGCCACGGATGGGCGTGGTGGCGACGATGGGCGCGGCGGGGGCTGCCGGAATGGGGGTGGGCGCTCCAGCCGGGGCGCTGCTGGAGGCAGCAGCCACGGCAACGCTGGCTCCCCCTTCGACGATGGGCAGGGAAACGACCTGCTGGGCGGTGATGACCAGGAAGCGGACGCTCATCCAGCCTTTGGTTCCACCGGGCACGGTTCCGCGCACCCACTGCTGGGAGGGATCACGCCCGTCCAGACTGACGATGGTTCCGGTGGTGATGCGGGCGATGATGGGCGAATTGGTGTTGGGTTCCTGGCGGATGTTGACGTTGCTGCCGGCTTCGATCTGCAAACCACCTTCCGGCAGCGGGCCGGCGGCGGGGGCCGGAGCCTGCGGTTGGGCTGGCTGTGGATCGGTCGCGGGCTGCGGATCACCGGAGGGCTGGCCGCCGGGGCCGACCGGGATCAGGCTGCCGTTCCCGGCAGGCGCGGCCAGCGTGAAGGGCGTATCCACCCAGACGGAGGGCAGCGCGGCGATCTGCTCGGCAGAGGCGTTCACGGCGCTGTCGATCACCCAGCCGACTTTGGCGTCGGGGGTGATGCCGCGCACCCAACCGCCGCCAGGGGCGCGGCCGTCAAGCAGAATGGTCGTCCCGGCTTCCAGGTTGCCCTGCCAGAACCACTCGGTTCCTGGCCCGGAACGAAAGCGGGCGGTCTTAGAAATGGTCGTCAGCAAACCGCCATCCTGCGCCAGGGCTGCCCCGGTCAGCGCGAGGATCGCCAACAAAGTCCCTACCAGTAGAAAACGTCGCATCCACATACCGTTCATCACCCCAAATAAACCAAAGCGGCGCAAGACAAAACGCGCCTGCTGATGTTTTGCCATGCGCCCCCACATGTTTCGATCAAGCTTGCCCAAAAACCGCGCGGCATTGTAGCAAAACCCCACCTGTTTCGCAAATCTGAGAGAAGAAGGAAGGCGAATTCCACCACAGAGGCACAGAGGACACAGAGATCATACGGAGGGGGAGGAAAGATTTAACCGCAAAGGACGGTAGTCTCCCTAAGGCTATTCCAGAGAAATAACAGATCACAATTGGAGGAAAATGGGCGTGATACGAACAAACCATTTGGGCAAGG
>JAEUQZ010000316.1 GCA_016788965.1 Anaerolineae bacterium
CAGCCGATAAACTGACCACCCGCGAGATGAGTCCCCTCAGCATCGATGTGCGCTTGCTTGGCACATTGCTCGGCAGCGTCATCCGCGACCAGCACGGCGAGGAAGCCTTCGCCCTGGTCGAAAAGGTCCGCGCCGTGGCGAAGTCCCGCCGAGGCGGGGATCGCGGCGCTGCCGAGGAACTGACCGAACTCATCAGCGGCCTCGACCTGGAATCCAAACGGGTGCTGGTTAAGGCCTTCGGCAACTACTTCCAGCTCATCAACATCGCTGAAGACCTGGAGCGCATCCGCACCCTACGCAAGCGCGAGATCGGCGGCCGCAGCGACGAGTCCATCGGCGCAGCCATCGAAACCCTCTGGGCGGCTGGAGTGAGCGCCGCCGACCTCCGCAAAATCCTCGACCAGATTTCCATCCGCCTGGTGCTGACCGCCCACCCCTCCGAAGCCAAGCGCAAAGAAGTCCTCATCAAGCTCCGCCACATCGCCCAGCAGATGGCGAACCGTGACCGCATGACCAGCCTGCTCCCCCGCGAACAAGCCCAGATGGAAGCCGAAATCACCGGGGAGATCGAGGAACTCTGGCAGACCCGCCCGACCCGCGCCTCCCGCGCCACCGTCGCCGATGAGGTGGACTTCGGCCTGTACTTCATCACCTCCTCGATCATGGATACCGTCGTCGATGTCTACGACGACCTCCGCGCCAGCCTCCAGCAGTATTACCCCCACGGCGATTGGGCTAATCTGCCCCCGCTCCTGCGCTATGCCTCCTGGATCGGCGGCGACCGCGACGGCAACCCCAACGTTACCCCGGAAGTCACCCTCCAGACCCTCAGAGCACAGCGTGACGCCGCCCGCCAGGTTTATCTCGAAGCCGTCACCTTCCTGGCCGAACACCTCACCCAGTCCGCCGACGAAGCCCCCGTCACCGAGGAACTGCGTGAGGCCGTGATCTCGGCGGGCGGCCTGGATGAACGCTTCCCGACCGAGTTTTACCGCCAGCAGATGAACCTCATCAAACGCCGCCTGGAAGCTGACGAATACCAGACCAGCCTGGAACTCTACGACGACCTCGCCCTGGTCGAAACCAGCCTGCGCCGCCACCGGGGCCGCCATGCCGCCGCCGGGGAACTCCGCCGCCTGCTCAACAAGGTCGAACTCTTCGGCCTGCACCTCGTCCCGCTCGACATCCGTGAGGATGCTCGCCAGCACGCCGCCGCCCTGGAAGACATGTTCCGCTACTATGGCCGCCACGCCCACTACCGCCAGTTGGACGAGGCCGACAAGCAGATGCTCCTGACGATGGAGATCGCTAACCCGCGCCCCTTCTTCCCCATCGAACCCAAGTTCTCCGAACTCACCAACCGCATCATCGCCACCTGGCGCATGATCGCCCAGGCCCACCGGATGTACGGCAAGGTCGTCATCGATACCGTCATCGCCAGCATGAGCCAGCAGCCCAGCGACATCCTGGCACTGCTCCTGCTGGCCGTCGAAGTCGGCATCGCCGATGATGTCGATCTCGTTCCGCTCTTCGAGACCATCGACGACCTTCAGCACGCGCCCCGCGTCATGACCGCCCTCTTCTCCAATCCGGAGTACCGCAAACACCTGACCGCCCGCGGCAACCGCCAGCAGATCATGATCGGCTACTCCGACAGCGGCAAAGATGGCGGCTATCTGGCCTCCAACTGGAACCTCTATACCGCCCAGCAGGCCCTCGCCGAGGTCTGCGCTGCCCACGGCGTCGCCCTGGAACTCTTCCACGGGCGCGGCGGCAGCATCGGACGCGGTGGCGGCCCCACCAACCAGGCCATCCTCTCGCAGCCGCCCCTCTCCATGCAGGGCGGCATCAAGATCACCGAGCAGGGCGAAGTCATTGCCTACCGCTACAGCAACGGCGAGATCGCCCGCCGCCACCTGCATCAGGTCCTGAACGCCGTGCTGATCGTCATGGCCGTCCCGCCCGCCCGCGAGCCGCATCCCGAATGGCGCGATGCGATGGACGATCTGGCCGACGGCGGCCGCAAAGCCTTCCGCCACTTCGTCTATGAAACCCGCGGCTTCGTCGATTACTGGCAGCAGGCCACCCCCATCAACGAGTTAGCCAACCTGCCTATCAGCTCCCGCCCGGCCAAGCGTCGCGCCGGCGGCGGCTTCACCGATGTCCGCGCCATCCCCTGGGTCTTCTCCTGGATGCAGAGCCGCGCCATCATCCCCAGTTGGTACAGCGTCGGCACAGCCCTGGAACGCTTCTGCGCCGATCATCATGGTGGTTTGGAGACTCTGCGGGAGATGTATCACCAGTGGCCGTTCTTCCGCGCCCTGATGGAAAACGCCCAGCTTGATCTGGCGAAGGCCGACCTGGGGATTGCTGCGTTGTACGCTTCGTTGGTGAAGGATGACAGCCTGCGTCACGCCATCTTTGACGGCATGAAGGCCGAATATGACCGCGCCCGCGCCCAGGTCTGCCAGGTGATCGACCAGCCGGAACTGCTCTTCCGCTCGCCCGTCATGCAGCGCAGCATCGAGCGCCGCAATCCCTACGTCGATCCGCTCAACTTCATCCAGGTCGATCTGCTCCGGCGGCTCCGCGCCATGCGCCCGGATGACCCGGCTTACGCCCCGACGCTGCAAACCGTTCTGGCGACCATCAACGGTGTCGCCGCCGGCATGAAGGTCACAGGCTGAGCCGAACCTATTGGGGTAGGCGATCCGCCCCGTTCAGCGAAGTAGGCGAGCCTATCGTGCAATTTGATGTTGGGTAGGATGGCACTCGTTCTAATGAACGAGCGAGAATCCTTCTCTAGAGCGATCAGTGTCGGAGCATAGGCTTTCGTACTTATGCCCTGCACACGCCCTGGAAGGTGGTGATCCATGAAATTCGGGGTCGAGTTGCCCTACAGTTCGGCGCGTTCGACGGCGAAGCTCTGCCAGATCGCCGAGGCATCCGGGTGGGATGGCTGCTTTATGGGCGATGCGATCTGGTGTGAAGACCCTATGATTGCGCTGGCCGCCGCGGCAATGGTCACGCAGCGAATTCGTCTGGGCACGTTGATTATCCCTATGCCGCTCCGCCGCCCGTGGAAGGTTGCCAGCGAGTCAGTGGCGCTGGATCGGCTCTCGGATGGGCGCTTGATTCTGGGGCTGGGAGCCGGTGCGGTCTGGATGGGGTGGGAGAGTTTCCCCGACGAAATGACCGATACGCGCGTCCGCGCCGAGATGCTGGATGAAGGCATCGACATTCTGACGCTGCTCTATCAGCGCAAACCGTTCGATTATGCCGGGAAGCACTTTCACCTCAAACTCACGCTGCTGGACGAGATGCACTATCCGCCCCGTCCCGTCCAACAGCCGCGCATCCCTTTGTGGGTAGTCGGCATCTGGCCGCGCCCCAAGTCCATGCAGCGCGTGCTGAAATGTGACGGAGTTGTGCTGGAGAAGCGGAATGCTGAGGGACAAGCGACCAACGTGACGCCCGCCGATGTCCGTGAAGTTGAAGCCTTTGTACAGGCACAACGCACGCTGGCATCCCCATTTGACATCGTTGTGCAGGGCAAGTCAGCGCATCTGCCGCCCACACAGCGGCAGGAAATGCTGCTGGAATGGCAGGCGGCCGGTGTGACTTGGTGGATCGAAGACCTGATTGGTTTGTCCGAAACGGAGGCCGCCGCGCTCCTTCAGTCGGGAGTGCCCCAGCTCACAGGCTGATTCGAACCTTACCCCCCCGTCACCGCCAGCGCCGGGACGATGACCCGCCACAGCAGGTACACATCCAGAACGGCGAACCCGCACAGCAGCAGCGGCGTCGCCTCTGCCCGCAGCGCCGGGACGCGCCGCGCCAGCCACGCCCGCCCGTTCTCGATCCCCCAGGCCAGCCCCAGCGTCGCTGGAATCAGCCCGGTGAACATGTAGCGCCCCTGAAGCTGGAGGAACTCCAGGTTGTAGTAGAGGTACTGCGCCACGGCCAGCAGCGCCGTCAATCCCAGCAGCGCCGCGATCCAGCGCCCTTCCGGCGCGGCCGCTCCACCGTCAGATCGCCGCCCCAGCAGCCAACCCAACAGCGCCGCGATCAGCAGTACTACGATCAGCGTGTAGACCCAACCCGGCATCGGCACGCCCATCCAGCCGAACTGCCCCCAAAAGCTGTTGAAGGTGGTCTGTACCGCCCGGCTCAGATATTCGCCCAGCCCGATCTGCCCGACCAGATCGGCGGTGCGGGCTTGATCGGCCACCACCCGGTCATGCGCCCGCAGCCCGAACACATCCGGAAAGCCGTACACGCTGATGCTCCGCGCCCACCAGATGCCCCCCAACAGCAGCGCGGGAACTACGAACGCCGCCAGCCGCGCGGGTAGGGACGGGTTTCTACCCGTCCGCCCGCCGTCATCATCCTCTTGCCGCATTCGTAGGGACGGGCTTCTGCCCGTCCGCTCCTCCCGCCGATCCAACCAGAACCGCGCCAGGATCGCCAGCGGCAGCAGCCCCACCAGGAAAATCGTCGAAATCTTCGTCAGCAGCGCGATCCCGGCCAGCACCCCCATCTGCCACGGACGCACCCCGTCCCCGCGCACATGCCGCGCCGCCAGCACCAACCCGATCCCGATCAGCAGGTTGGAGAGCGCGTCGTTCGTCACCGAAGCCAGAATCGCCACATGCTGCGGCAGGAAGGCGACCAGCGCCGCCGCCCCCAGGGCGATCTGCGGTCGCTGTGGGAAAGCCATCCGCCCGACCGCGTAAGCGCACATCACAATCCCGCCCCCCAGCAGCACCGAGACCAGCCGCAGCGCGATCAGGCTGCCGTTCGTCAGCAGGTAGACCGGAGTTTGCAGCAGGTAATACAGCGGCGGCTGGTGATCTTCGTACTGGATCGCGGGCAGATCGGCCAGCAGGTCAGGGCGAAAGCGGTTGGCCTTGAGCGTCTCCAGATAGGCCGAGTCCCAGTCGCCGCTTTCGATCACCGGGCAGCACCCCCCGCGGGCCAACTGCGCCACATAGTTGTAGTGCGCCGGTTCGTCCGGGGCCTGCCACGCCGGGGTGAAGATGGCGAACAACCCGCCCACCACCAGGTACACCCCCAGGATCGCCGCCAGCATCCCGCGACTGCGCGTCACGCTCACAGCGACCCCGCCCACGTGCTGAAGGCCAGGATCAGCACCCCCAACCCGACGTTGAACCAGGTCAGCCGCACCTCGCGGCGGCGCAGCCGCTCCCACTCCGCCGGGTCGCCCTTGCCGCGCTCGACCAGCAGGCTAGTGCGTTCCAGCGCCGGGACGACCCCATACTGCAAGACCAACCCGGACAGCACCATCAGGCCGATGGTCAGGTGCTTGAGCAGCATCACCCGACTCCACTCGTTGGTGATCTGCATCACCCCGTCATAGTTCGGATCAGCCGTCATCTGGGAGAGGCCGGTCACGACCAGCACCACCAGCGCCAGCCAGCTCATCGGCACGAAGCGCTGCCGCAGCCGGTTGAGCAGTTGGTAAAGCGCCGGACTTTCCTTCAGCACGCGGCGCATCTCCGGCCAGACCAGCAGCGCCATGATGATCTGGCCGCCGATCCACAGCACGGTCGAGACGATGTGGAAGAACAGGCTGATGGCAAGTACGGGTTGGGACATCCTGCGGCATCCTTCTCTCTGCGCTCCGAGCATTGTGAGTCTATTGTACAATACAGGCAGGGTTGTTAAGAGGAGGTCGTAGGTGGAACGCTACACGCTCCGCGAGGCGCAGGATCACCTGCAAGAGTTGATCCAGGAAGCCCAGGCGGGCAAGACCATCGTCATCCTGGACGAGCAGGATCAGGCGGTTCAGCTTGTGCCGCTTCCGGTCGTCGGGAAACCGCGCCAACCCGGCAGCGCCCGCGGCCAGATCAAGATTGCCCCCGACTTCGACGCGCCTATTCCGGTCAAATGAGTACAACTTCCTGCATCAGCTCATATGAACGGGGCAATTAGAGCATTTGCGTGCAGAGCTGCTCCTGCCATGTCTGGGAAAAGCGACCGGTAATCAATCCCATGATCGTGTAGATCGCGCAAACCATCCCAAATAGCAAAGTCCGACAGCAAAATCTGAGTCAGCAAATCACCTCGATTGGTATTATCCATGAAACCCTGTAGTTCGAAAAATTCTTCCGAGTCTAGCCAGGTAAAAATACCCCGCTGATTTTGCATTCGCGCCAGTTCATCCACTACTGGTGTGGTGATTCTGAGGCCATCCCCAGTCAATTGGTTATTGTGAAACAAGCGATAGACAGCAATTTCCGTGCCATCGAGTGCGCGGGGTATAGCTTCGCTTGACTTGAGCAAATGGTATTCGGTGATGGGAAA
>JAEUQZ010000317.1 GCA_016788965.1 Anaerolineae bacterium
CACGAACGGGATCGGGATGCGGATGTTGTCGATGCCGACGAGGGATTGAATCCCGCTGATGTCGATGCGAACGAAGCTGGTCAGGAAGTCCATAAACCCGTCTTCAGCGATGTTGATGCCCGCCCCGCGTGACCACACCAGCGCCACGCCCAGCAGGATGCTGCGGAAGCCCAGCGTCACGATGAACGGGTTGATGTTCAGCCCGGTGATGATGAGTCCCTGAAACAGGCCGATCAGCGTTCCGGCCAGCAGCGCCGCCGCAATCGCCACATACGAAGGCACGCCGAAAGCGATCTGCCCGCCGGCCTGGTTCGTTCCCGCGATCAGGATCGCGGCCATCACCCCCGCGAAGGACACCATCGCCTCCACCGACAGATCGATGCCCCCGGTCAGGATGACGAAGGTCTGCCCGGCCGCGACGATGCCGATAGCCGCCGCTTCCAGCGCCAGCAGCGCCAGACTCAACGGGCTGCGGAAGGCCGGCGTGGTGATCCACAGGAAGGCGAACAGGGCCAGAAAGACCAGCAGCGGCCCGGTATCCCGCAGCAGGCGAACCAGTACGCTGCCGATCCCGGACTTGGGGCGTTCTGCGGTGAGGGCACGATCAGCCATGATGACTCTTTTCTAGCTGGTGCTGGCCGTCGCCAACGCCATGATCTTCTCTTGCGAAGCGTCCTGCCGTTCGAGTATACCCGTCAATTGGCCTTCCCGGATGATCAGCACCCGGTCGCTCATGCCCAGGATTTCCGGCAGTTCCGAACTGACCATCAGGATCGCCACGCCCTGCCGCACAAGCTGGTTCATCAGCTTGTAAATCTCCACCTTCGCGCCCACATCGATGCCGCGCGTCGGCTCGTCGAAGATCAGCACTTTGGGCTGAGTCGCCATCCATTTCCCCAGCACGACCTTCTGCTGCGTCCCGCCGGAGAGATTCACGACCAACTGCTCCTGGCTGGGAGTCTTGATTGCCATGCTGTCGATGAAGCGCTGTGCCAGATCGCTCTCGCGCCGCTTGTTGGTGAACAAACCGCGCGTCAGCTTCTCCAGCACCGAAAGCGTCATGTTGTCGCGGGTGGTCATCTGGAGGATCAGACCCTGCTGTTTGCGGTCTTCGGTCAGCAGCGCGATGCCATGCGCGATGGCATCCTGCGGGCTGCGGATGCTGACCGGCTTGCCCTCGATGAAGATGCGGCCCGCGTCCACTGGATCGGCGCCGAAGAGCGCCCGCACCAGTTCCGTCCGCCCTGCGCCGACCAACCCGGCAATCCCCAGGATTTCGCCCGCGTAAACGTTGAAGTTGATCTGTTTCAGGCGCGTGCCCTGGGTCAGGTTTTCCACGCGCAGCACTTCCGCGCCGCGCGGCACGTTCTCTTTGGGGAACTGCTCGGAAAGATCGCGCCCGACCATATGGCGGATCAGCGTTTCCATGTTGATCGCGCCGGTGGTTTCGGTGGCGACAAGCCGCCCATCGCGCAGCACAGTGATGCGATCTCCGATGGCGAAGGCTTCATCCAGGTGATGGCTGATATAGATCAGCGCCACGTTGTGCGCCTGGAGGTCACGGATGATGGCGAACAGGTCGTCGATCTCGCGGATGCTCAGCGCCGAGGTCGGTTCATCCATGATGATGAGGTCGGCTTTGTGATGCAGCGCCTTCGCCACCTCGACCATCTGCTGCTGACCCACGCCCAGGCGGTTGACCGAGGTGCGTGGATCGACATCCAGATGCAGCCGTCCCAGGAGTTCGCGGGCGCGGTCGTGCATCTTCGTCCAATCCAGCAGCACGCCCCGTTCCAGTTCGCTGCCCAGGAATATGTTCTCGGTGACGGAAAGGTACGGGATCAGATTGAGTTCTTGATAGATGGTAGCGATCCCGGCTTCCTGCGCCTGCCGCGGATTGGTGAAGTTGACCGGGCGGCCCTTGAAGATGATCTCGCCCGAATCACGGATGTAGACGCCCGAAAGAATCTTCATCAGCGTGGACTTGCCCGCGCCGTTTTCGCCCACCAGCGTATGCACTTCGCCGGGGTAGACATCGAAGCTGACATCGGATAGGGCGCGCACGCCGGGGAAGCCCTTGTCGATGTGCCGCATGTCCAGCAGCGGGGCGGTGTTCGTCATGATGCGGCTGTCCTTGACTGAAGCGTTTGTCGGATTGGAGCAGCGGCGATGGGGGCAGCACCAGGGCGCAAGAGATCGAGGTGAACGCCGGAACCCGGCTCATCCGAGGGGTGCTGGGAAGAAAGCTCGGCCTGAAGTGACATCACTGACCGCGTTGTATGGATGAATAACAAGATTATTGCGAATCATGTGAAGGTTCACACGCTTATACTGTATTTCGTCGCGGCCAGATTGTCAAGAAATTCGGACGAATTGCACGAGTGAATAAGCGGCCTGGAACCGCTCTGGCCGGGCATGTCAATTGATTTCCCCCATCGAACTCCTTTAGGATAGACTCTATGAAGGACACCGTACACCGGATGAGGAGAAGCTATGCTCAACCGGGAACAGCTTGAGCAGGCCATCGCCGCCCAGGAGGGCCTACGCCCTGCGCTGGGCGATGCCGTCGTCGATGCCACCATCGCCATATTGCGCGAGAAACTGGCCGCGCTGGATCATGCCAGCGCGCCCGAACAGCGCAAACTGGTCACGATTCTCTTCACCGACATCGTGGCATCCACGGCCATCTCCGAGAATCTCGACCCCGAAGACGTGCTGGAAATCATGGACGGGGCGCTGGAAGCCTATTCCAATGCCGTCGCTGAACTCGGCGGAACTGTCGCCCGGCTGATGGGCGATGGCCTGCTGGCCTTCTTCGGCGCGCCCATTGGTCGGGAAGACGACGCCGTGCGAGCCGTGCGCTGCGGGCTGGCGATCCAGCGGGCGACGCGGGCTTATGGCCGCACCGTCGAAGACCGCTGGGGCGTCAGTACGTTCAATACCCGCGTTGGCATCAATACCGGGCTGGTCGCCCTCGGCGAGGTCGGTGGCGCGGCCGGCTCTGAGTGGACTGCTATGGGCGACGCCATCAATCTGGCCGCGCGGCTGCAAAACGCCGCTCCGCCCGGCGGCATCCTGATTTCGGTCGATACCTATCGTCAGGTGCGCGGCCTGTTCGAGACGCGCACCCTGGAACCGATCCCCGTCAAGGGCAAGGCCGAGCCGGTGCAGGTCTACCTAGTCGAACGCGAGAAACCCCGCACCTTCCGCATCAACACGCGCGGCGTCGAGGGCGTCACCACCCGGATGTACGGCCGCGCTGCCGAACTGGAACAACTCAAGGGTAGCTTTGCCTGGAGCGTCGAAGAGCAGGAGACGCAGATCGTCACCGTCATCGGCGAACCGGGCGTCGGCAAATCCCGGCTGCTGCGCGAATTCGATGCCTGGCTGGATGAACTGCCGGAGAGCATCCTGCACTTCACCGGGCGGGCCACCGCCGAGATGCTCAAGCAGCCCTACGCGCTGATGCGTAACATGTTCGCTTTCCGCTTCGAGATTCAGGACAGCGACAGCGCCGCCACCGTCCGCGATAAGCTCGAACGCGGCATCACCGGCTTTCTGGGGCCGGATACCGAAGCCAGGGCGCATTACATCGGCCACATGATCGGCTTCGATTTCAGCGCCAGCCCCTACATCCAGGGCGAAGACCCGCAGCAGTTGGCGCAGTTGGGCTTGTTCCACATCATCGAGTTCTTCGGCAAGGTCGCGGCCCGGACGCCGACGGTACTCTTCCTGGATGACATCCACTGGGCGGACGATAAGACGCTCGATCTGGTCTACCACATCATCCGGTCGCGCCGCGAACTCAAGCTGCTGGTGGTCTGTCTGGCGCGTCCCGCCTTGTTCGAGCGGCGCACGCCCCCCTGGATGCAGAACCCCGATTTCCACCAGACCATCGACCTGCGCCCACTCTCCCGTGACGACAGCATCGGGCTGGCCGCCGACATCCTCCGCAAGATTGACGCCATCCCCGAAACCCTGATCGAGGTGATCGTCAACACCTCCGAAGGCAATCCCTTCTATATTGAGGAAATCATCAAGATGCTCCTCGATGACGGCGTGATCCTCAAGAACGGCGATCTGTGGACGGTCGATGCCTCCCGGCTGACCGAACTGAAGATTCCGCCGACGCTGACCGGCGTCCTCCAGGCGCGTCTGGATGCCCTGCCGCCTGCCGAACGGACGCTGCTCCAGCGGGCTGCCGTCGTCGGGCGCATCTTCTGGGATCATGCCGTGATGGACTTGCACGCCGACGGCGACCAGCCCGTCGAGAACGTGGCCGAGTGTCTGGCGGCGCTGCGTCGGCGCGAGCTGATCCGCTGGCGCGAGCAGTCGGCCTTCGCCGGAGCCGAAGAGTACATCTTCCGCCACACCATCCTGCATGATGTGACTTATGAAAGCGTGCTGCGGCGGCTGCGGCGCGCCTATCATGCCCAGGTCGCCGAGTGGCTGATCGAACGCAGCGGCGACCGCCTCACCGAGTACACCGGGCTGATCGCTGAACACTTCGAGCGGGCAGGGCAGGCCGGGCGAGCGGTCTCTTTCCTCAGCCGCGCCGCCGAGCAAGCCCTGACCGTCAGCGCCTACCGTGAAGCCATCGAACGCGCTGAACGGGCGCTGGATTTGCTCAACGAAGAGGACATCCCCGACCGCCTCACCCAGGAAGCCCAGATCAAGGCGCAGTTGGGGCAGGCCCACCGCTGGCTGAGCGATTTCACCCGTGCCCAGGAACTCTACGAGAACAGCCTGGCGCTCTTCGAGCAGGCCGACGACAAGAAAGGCATCGTCAGGGTGCTGTATGAACTCGGCTGGCTGGTCGGGACGATCCTGCGGCGCTACAGCGAGGCCGAAACCTACTTCCAGAAATCGCTGAACATCGCCGAGGCCTCCGGCGACCGCCGCGGCGTGGCCTGGGCGCTCAACGGGCTGGGCACAGTCGCCCACTTCGAGGGGCGCTATGCCGATGCCATCGCCAGCTACCAGGAGAGCCTGAAGATCGCCCGCGAGATCGGCGATCAGGCCCGGACGGCCGGGGCGCTCAACAACCTGGGCTTGGTCAAAGGCGAGTTGGGCCGGATGGCCGAAGCCCGCGGCGATCTGGAAGCCGGGCTGCAAATCTTCAAGACCATCGGCAGCCGCTCCGGGACGGCCAGCCCGCTCATGAACCTGGGCAATCTGTCCCGCTTCCAGGGCCAGCACGAAGAAGCCTACCGCCTCTTCACGGAAGCCCTCACCATCTACGAAGAGACCGGCGACCGCGCCGGGTTAGCGGTGTGCCTGTGGTCGCTGGGCAATCTGGCGCGGGTGCAGGGCGATTATGACGGAGCGCGGCGGCATTACAGCGAGTCGCTGACGATCAGCCGCGAGATCGGCTCCCCGGCGGGGATCGGCTCCAGCCTGGAAGACCTGGCGGGGGTGGCGCGGCTGCAAGGCCGCTATGACGAAGCCCAGATGCACCTGAATGAAATCCTGCAAATCGCCCGGCAGACCGGCGATGCCAGCGAGATCGCCAACGCCCTGCTCAACCTGGGGGCGGTGGCGCGGGCACAGGGTCACTTGGCCCAGGCCCAGCGTTACCTGGAAGACAGCGTGGTGCTGAACATGGAAAGCGGCAACCGCCGCGGTCTGGCGCGCTCGATCTACTCGCTGGGCGATGTCGCCCTGACGCTCCGCCAGTTCGACTCCGCCCGCCAGCATTACATCGATGCCCACGCCATCTACCGCGAGTTCGACCAACCCTTGGGCAAGAGCCTGACGCTCGGCGGCCTGGGCGACGTGGCCGCGCTGACCGGGGACATGGAAGCCGCCCGCCAGGCCTTCTACGAAGCCTACAACATCGCTTCCAGCGTCCGCGATACCCCGCTCATGCTCTGGATTCTGACGGGCGTGGCCGGACTGCTGGCGAAGGAACAGCAGCGGGAGCGCAGCCTGGAACTGCTGGGGCTGGTGCTGAACCACAAAGCCTCGCCGCGGGAAGCCCAGGACAAAGCCCACCGCATCCTCGATGAGCTGGGCGGCGATCTGACCGCGCCCGGTCTGGCCGCCGCCCTCGAACGCGGCCGCGGCATGGCCGATAGCCTGAAAATCCGCCGCCTCACGCTCGATGAAGCACGCTGGCGCACCCTGGTGACGTAGCCGGATCACCTTCAGGCGGCTGTCCGTCATCATCCCGTCAAGTTCCCCGACCCAACTGGTCGTAATATAGAGTCGGCGCAGCCTCCGCTGTCCACATCCCGCCCCTTACCACCAGGGAGGGCAGCCTCGCGCCGAGGAAACCATGAACCCTCTACGTCTCCTCTCCATCCTTGCCCTCGTGCTGC
>JAEUQZ010000318.1 GCA_016788965.1 Anaerolineae bacterium
CGAAACCCGTCGTCACCCATGAAGATGTGCAGAACCAGTTCCGGCAGTTGGATGCGATCTTCGCGCCCAAGAGCGTGGCCGTCATCGGCGCGACCGAGAACCCCGGCAGCGTCGGGCGCACGATCATGTGGAACCTCATCACCAACCCGTTTGGCGGGGCGGTCTTCCCGATCAATCCGAAACGTCCCTCGGTGCTGGGGGTCAAAGCCTATCCGAGCATCCGGGATGTGCCCGATGCGGTCGATCTGGCCGTGATCGTCACGCCGTCCAAGTCCGTGCCCGCGCTGATCGCCGACTGCGTAGACCTGGGCATTCCCGGCGCGATCATCATCTCGGCGGGCTTCAAAGAGATCGGGACGGAAGGGGCGGCGCTGGAGCAGCAAATCCTGGCGACCGCCAGGGGCAAGATGCGGATCGTCGGGCCGAACTGCCTGGGGGTGATGATGCCGCACCGGGGGGTGAACGCCACCTTCGCCAAAGGCATGGCGCGGCCGGGCAACGTCGGCTTCATCAGCCAGAGCGGGGCGCTGCTGACTTCGGTGCTGGATTGGAGCTTCAAGGAGAACGTGGGCTTCAGCGCGTTCATCAGCATCGGCTCGATGCTGGATGTCAACTGGGGCGACCTCATCAGCTACCTGGGGGATGATCCGCAGACGCAGAGCATCGTCATTTACATGGAGACGGTCGGTGATGCCCGGTCGTTCCTGAGCGCGGCGCGGGATGTCGCCCGTGACAAGCCGATCATCGTCATCAAAGCTGGGCGCACCGAGGCCGCTGCTCATGCCGCCGCCAGCCACACCGGATCGCTGGCCGGCAGCGACGATGTGCTGGACGCGGCCTTCCGGCGGGCGGGCATCCTGCGGGTGGACAGCATCGCGGATGTGTTCTATACGGTCGAGGCGCTTGCCAAGCAGCCCCGTCCGCGCGGGAACCGCCTGACGATCCTGACCAACGCGGGCGGTCCCGGCGTGCTGGCAACCGACGCGCTGATCCAGGGCGGCGGCCAACTGGCCGAGATCACACCGGAGACCATCGACAAGCTGAGCAGCTTCCTCCCGTCTGCCTGGAGCCACAGCAACCCCATCGACATCCTCGGCGATGCCGGGCCGGACAAATACGCGAAGGCGCTGGAGATCGCCGCGCAGGACGCCAACAGCGACGGCCTGCTGGTGATCCTGACGCCGCAGGACATGACCGATCCGACGGGCACGGCTGAACTGCTCAAGCCCTATGCCCACATCGAGGGTAAGCCGGTGCTGGCAAGCTGGATGGGCGGCTCGGTGGTGGCCGAAGGCGAGACCATCCTCAACCGCGCTAACATCCCGACTCTGCCCTACCCGGATGTGGCGACGCGGCTGTTCAACTACATGTGGCGCTTCGCGGGCAACCTGCGGGCGCTGTATGAAACCCCGGCCCTGCCCCCGGCCACGGTCGATGAGGCCGAGGCGCGGCGTCAGGTCGAGGACATGATCGCGGCGGTGCGGCAGACGGGGCGCACCATCCTGACCGAGAGCGAGTCCAAGAAAATCCTGGCCGCTTACGGCATCTCGACGATCCCCATGGCGATTGCCGCCAGCGAGGATGAGGCCGCTGCCGCTGCCGACCAGATGGGCTACCCGGTGGTGGTCAAGCTGCACTCGGAGACCATCACCCACAAGACCGATGTGGGCGGAGTGAAGCTGAACTTGCAGGATGCCGAAGCCGTGCGCGGCGCCTTCCGCGCCATTCAGCAGGCGGTTCATGCGAAGGCCAAGCCGAGCGACTTCCTGGGGGTCTCGGTGCAGCCGATGATTAAGCTGGATGGCTATGAGCTGATTATCGGGGCCAGTCCCGATCCACAGTTCGGGCCGGTGCTGCTGTTCGGGATGGGCGGCATACTGGTCGAGGTATTCAAGGACAAGGCGCTGGCGCTGCCGCCGCTGACGAGTACGCTGGCGCGGCGCATGATGGAAGAGACGACCATCTACACGGCGCTGAAGGGTGTACGCGGCAAACCGCCTGTCGATCTGGCCGGGTTGGAGCAGCTCATGGTGCGCTTCAGCCAGTTGGTCAGCGAACAGCGCTGGATCAGGGAGATCGACATCAACCCGCTGCTGGCCTCGCCGGAGCGCGTGCTGGCGCTGGATGCGCGGGTGGTGCTGTATGACCCGTCGGTGCGCGAGGATCAACTGCCGCGCCTGGCGATCCGCCCGTACCCGTCGCAGTACATCCAGACGTGGACCATGAAGGACGGAACCGAGGTCATCATCCGCCCGGTGCGGCCGGAAGATGAACCGCTGATCGCGCGCTATCACGAGACGCTCTCCGAACGGAGCGTGGTGCTGCGCTACTTCTACCCGATGGCCCTGAGCCAGCGCATCGAGCATGAGCGGCTGTCGCGGCTGGCGTTCATCGATTACGACCGGGAAATGGCGCTGGTGGCCGAGTGCAAGAACCGGCGCACGGGCGAGCCGCAGGTCATCGCGGCGGGCCGGCTCATCAAGCTGTATGGTGGCGAAGATGCTGAATTCACCATCGTGGTCAGCGATGCCTTCCAGGGCTACGGACTGGGCACGGAGATGTTGGGGCGGCTGGTCGAGATTGGCCGCAAGGAAGGCGTCAAGCGCATCTACGGCAACATCCTCAACAGCAATGCCGACATGCTGCGCGTGACCGAGCGGCTGGGCTTCACGCTGATGGGCGAAAAAGATGGGGTGATGCGCGTCGAACTCGATCTATGACGCAGAGGGGGGAATGGGACATGGTGACACTGCCGATAACCCGTCTGGCGGAGCAGACCGTCACGCTCGATGAATTCGAGCGGTGGCTGCGACAGCCTGAAAATGCCAACCGCGACTTCGAGTTCATCGGTGGGAGGATCGTCGAAGTGGTCTCCAACAACTATTCCTCTCAAGTCGCCATGCTCATTGGGGCGAGGCTGACGGTGTATGTGGTGCAGCACGACCTGGGTTATGTGACGGGTGCAGATGGCGGTTATCAGGTGGGCGGTGAACGCTATATCCCGGATGTCGCTTTCGTCTCGCGCTCGCGGCAGCCGGAAGCCTGCCGCGAGGCTTACAACCCGCTGCCGCCCGATCTGGCGGTCGAGGTGCTGTCGCCAGCCAATGATCCGGCAGAAATTCGCGTCAAGCTGATCAACTACGGACTGGTCGGGACGGCGGTCTGGGTGGTCGATCCCGAACGGCAGCGTGCCGAAATCTACCTGCCGGGTCAACCACCTCAGATGGTCGGGATGGATGGCGAATTGAGCGGCGGCGAGGCCGTGCCCGGTTTTCGCTTGAAGATGGCCGACATCTTCCGCTAGTTCAGCCGTCCGGCGCGTTTCAGCACGGTGGCGGCGTGGAGCGAGACCCAACGGTGGG
This sequence comes from Anaerolineae bacterium, assembly GCA_016788965.1. Lineage (GTDB taxonomy): Bacteria > Chloroflexota > Anaerolineae > Aggregatilineales > Phototrophicaceae > CFX2. The sequence continues at coordinate 3,363 of JAEUQZ010000318.1, forward strand.
TTTCCTCCGCGCCGCCCATTCCGGCATAGGTGCGTGAGCGGTAGGGGCTTTTGCCATGCCAGCGGCCATCCGCGCCGCGTTTGGCTTCCAGCCAGTCCAGGGCAGGCTGCACGCCGGGGCGATCCAGCGCGCCGAGTTCCCCCAATACCCGCAGTACAAAGAGGATATCGACCTGATAGAAGAGCGGGAAGTTCAGGTCGAACCAGCGCGAACTGATCTCGTTGGACACGGGGTAGTTGGCCTTGACCAGCTCGTAGGACGAGCCGACCAGGAAATCCACGCCGCTCTGGATGGCGGTTTCGACTTCCGGGGTGCGGGCGTCCGGCGGCAGCGCGGCCAATCCCCACAGGGCGCGGGCGGCTCCCCAGGCGCAGGGCAGACCGCTGTTGATCGAGCAGCGACAGCTTTCTGCTCGGAGGTCGTGAACGAGGTAGTCGATCATCCCGTGAATCCGGGGATCGGCAGCGTGCCCGGTCAGCACGGCGTAACGGAGTTGATTGCCCCAGAAACAGCTAATCCCAGATTCCCGATTCATCCAATGCAGGCGGGGCGATCCCACGATAAAGTCCATGCCGCGCTGGAGACGCGGATCGTTCCCATCGGCGTCCAGTTCGGCCAGGAGCATCATGCTCCAATGGCCGCTGGTGTATTTGGGGGTGTAGTAGTTGTTTTCCCCCACCCAGGCTCCGGATTCACCCTGCGCGGCCAGGATCGTCGGAACCGGCCCCTCGGTCATGATGGACTGACGGGCAGCGCGGGCGTCCGGGTCGGACTCGGCGCGACCGAGCAGATCGCGCAGGGTGCGCCAGCGGATGGTGGGGATGCGGCTCTCCAGGAGCCAATCGGTGAGCCGCTGAGTCATCGCGCACCTCCCTCACTTGGTCGGCGAGTACGGGTCTTTCACCGGGTTAGCCGGAGTCGTCGTTCCTGCCTGATCTGCCGGGTTTACGACCGTCGTGGTGGTGGTCGTCGTGGTATTCGTCCCGTTGGCCGTCTCGGTCTTGGGTGATGCAACCCGGCTGGTGAGCAGTTCGATGATGCCCTCATAGAATTTGTCGCTGAATCCGGCCAGAAATGCAATCACGTAGAACAACTCCCGCCGCCGGACACCGGCAGCGGTTTCCATGCCGGTGGCCGCGCCTTCGAGGACGAACACGCCCGCGAACAGCGCCACATACGCTACGGCTGCCATGATGATCCCGATCAGCGGACGCGCCAGCAGCCAGCGGAACTCGTAGCCCCATTGGACACGTTCGCCCTGCGGGGTCTTATAGAAGCGGTAGAGGATGGCGGCCAGACTGCCGGCCGCGCCCCAGACCAAGACCGAGAGCGGCACGCCCAGGATGATGACGGTGTTGAACTGGGACTCGACGGCCGACCTGCCGCCCGTCGCCGTATTGAACAGCGCATTGATCTGGGCGGCCTGATCGAGGACTCGGACGGCCAGCGCCGCCGCGACCAGCACGATGATGTAGAGGACGACCGCCAGCATGGAGCCGTACTGCCAGAGCCGCTGGCCGCGCAGTTCGTTCTGCTCGCGCAGGATGAGTTCATCGACCACCGCCAGACGGTACTCGGCCTCCTTCAGGACGAGCGTGTTGGATTGGGCAGGAGTCGAAGGACTATTCGCCTTTGCCACGATGTCATCGACCTGTCGAAGATGCTCCTGAGCCTTTGCCCCGCGCTCTTCATTATCGAGCAGAACGCGGCTGCTGAGGCTCCGCAGGCGATCCGCACGCCGGTCGATGCGCTCTGCTTCCGCAAGTTTCCCCTCTGCTTCCTCTTCCTCGGTTTGCAGCACCTGACGCAGCAGTTGGCGAGTCACCCGCAGTGGAACCATGAACTTGAAGTAGTAGATCGACAGCCCACCCAGAAACATCAGGGCGTAGAGGATCACCAGAAAAGTCCAGAAAGGAACGCTGGGATGCGGGGCATTGGGGCCAAAGAACAGGAACAGCAGCCGCTCGTAGATGAATTCACCGAAGAAGTACCAGACCACCAGCCAGACCATCGGAATCACGACCAGCAGCAGCAGGGTCAGTGGGATGCGGCGTCCCAACTCATAATTGGCGGCGTTCTCCAGGCGTTTCTCCAGATTCCGCAGGTCGCGTGCGGTCATTCCCTCGACCGGCCAGTTGGCGAGATCACGCTCCCAGAGCTTAGCCAGGGCGTGGAACGGCGCGGCCAGGACTTTCAGGATCGATTGGGCGATAGTGGGCGACTTATCGAGGGTTTCGGGTTGGATGGGATCAGCATTGACTGGCTGTGCGGCCATGATACAACTCCTTCGGCAGCAAGCAGTTCGGCAGTGTTATCTACAGCGTAGGAAAATCCAGCCTCGCCAGCCAGTCGAAAGTGTCACCCGCGCCTCATGCCAATCGGCATGAACAGCTCAGCGCCGCAGCGACCAGACCTGATAACCGCCGGAGTCGTAAACCAGCACGGCATCCGACTGCCAATCGGGAGGCGCAGCCGAGTCTCCGGCCAGTTCGCGCTCCTGCGGGCCGTAGATGATATAGGCGATATTCAGCGAGTCGTAGAGCGCCCGGCGTGCCTCGGCGTCCATCTGCCCGGCGTAGAAGCGTTCGGTGACGGCTTCCTTCTCGACCGCGCCGAGCGTCTCCGGGCCGTGGCCGACATACGGCCGCAGCGCGGTATAGACCGGCAGGATGTTGCCCGTATCGAACGAGGCCAGCACCACGCTGTCCGCTGGGACATTCTGGTTGAGCCAGTCGAGCATGGCGATCTCGCCGACCGGGTGGAACAGGGGACGCTCCACATTCAACGCGCCCAGCAGCACCCCCAGACCGAACAGCAGGCTGCTCAGGCACAAGCCGGTCGTCACCAACCGCGCGGGCCAACGTCCCCAGCGCCGCCGGAGGATTTGCATCCCCGCAGCCGCCAGGATCGCCAGCGGGACGATGACGGCCTCGGCCAGACGGCGCTGCACCGCAA
>JAEUQZ010000319.1 GCA_016788965.1 Anaerolineae bacterium
GCCTCCCTGTCAGGGGATGGCGGTTCAACTTGAATTGGAATTTCCGTCGTTGGGTGTGATGGCATTTCACTCTACGCGCCCGGCTGCTGCGTCAGGTCATCCCCGAACACGCTCACTAGCGATGGCAGTGCCAGTTCTCGGAACAGGTCGGCCATCGCCTCGGCGGAATAGGCCATCTCCTGGCGCAGCCACCACCCGATCATCGACAGCAGCGCCCCGGCCAGGTAATGCGCCACGACCTCGACCGGCACGCGCGGCGTTCCTGCCGTGCCCCGCGCCGCTTCGATCCGCTCCTGGATACTCTCCGCCAGATAATCCCGAATCCCGTTCAGCACCGCCGCCGTGCCCTGCTGGCTCAGCAGAATGACCCGGTAAATGTCCCGGTACTCATCCGCATGTTGGAAGGGAACCGCCCGCAGCGGCAGATCGAGCGGCATCTCCTGCGCCGTCGGCAGATCGAAGCGTGCCTTGAGATCGTCGAACATCTCCCGTAGGCTGCTCATCAACAGGTCTTCTTTATCGACGAAGTGCAGATAGAACGTCGCCCGCCCCAGGTTAGCCCGGTCAGCGATGTCCTGCACCGTCACCTGATCGTAGCCCTTCTCCAGAATGAGATCGAGCAGCGCATCCCGCAGCAGCCGCCGGGTGCGTGGCTTCCGCCGGTCAGGTTTCCTTGTCACCATTTTCGCCGCTTACTCCCTATCCCTCCGTATTTCTCTGTGTCTTCTGTGTCCCTGTGGTGGAATCTCCCCTATTCGTCTTCAACCCCACCTTCGACCGCCAGCGCTTCGAGGAACTGAAGGTTATCCACCTGCAAGCGTTCCCGCGCCGTCTCCAGCAGATGCTCGTAGAGCGCCGCCTTCCGCGCCGGCGCATCATACTGCCCGCTGCGGATCGCAATGCACAGGGCCCGATTGCGCTCATCCAGCGCCCGCTGTACCGCCACCGGATCGTCCGCAGGCGGTTGATCCATCCCCTGCACGTAATTCAGCCGCTGCCACTCGTTGTGCAGCGGATCGACTCCCATACTCCGTTCCCGCTGAATGATCTCCAGTGCGTGGACGGCCACCAGCGTCTGGAAGTACAGCCTCCGGTCGCTTTCCAGAGCCGGAACCGCCTGCTCTGCCAGATGCAGCCGCACCGCCTCCAGCAGTTCATCCAGCGTCGGTCGATGCGTCATGCCGTCCCCTCCACTCACACACCCTGCTGGCCGATCAGCCGCAGCAGTTCCATCTGCATCTCGGAAGACCGCCGCCCCAGCGTCGCCAGTTCCACGCTGTGATCCCCGCCGGAAAGATGCCGCTCGGCCTGCAAGAGACACCCCACCGCCCAGCGCAGATTCCCCAGCGCCTCCCAGAAATCCACCGCCGCCCGTTCGATCCGCCGCCCGCCGGCCGCCTCATACGCCCGCAGGAACGGTTCCCGATCCGCTGCGATTCCCCCGAACCACAGCCTCCCCTTGCCGTAACGCCAATCCCGCAGGCACGGCCACGCCAGATCTTCCGCCGGGTCGCCCACATGCGCGTATTCCCAATCGATCACACTGAGCAAGCCCTCTGGCCCGACCATGATGTTCCCGATGCGGAAGTCCCCATGCGCGAACACCGGCCGCTCGCAGATCGGTTTGCGTCCTTCCAGCCAGCGCAGCCCGAACTCGAAAACCGGATTGTGTACCCCCAGCTTCTGAATCGCCGCCCGGATTTCCCCCAGCGCGAAGTCCGCCGGAGTCTGCCCGGCGGCTGGCCGCGGCAGGAACCGCAGTTCCGCCGCCTGCGCGTCCAGCGCATGAATCTGCGCCAGCGCCCTGCCCATCTGCTCCGGCAGCGCCGCCCGTGCCGCCGCCAGCTCCGGCAGTTGAACCACCTGCCGCCCAATCGAGATGCCGTCCTGGTAATCCGTCAGCAGGAACGCCCCCTCCAGCAGCGCGGCCTCGACGCACACCCCCCGCGGTCGCGGCACAGGGATGCCCGCCGCGTGAGCCGCCGTCAGCACTAGGAACTCCTCATCGCGCCGCAGTGCCCGCTCCACCGCCTGCGTACTCCGGTCACGGCGCAGCAGCAAACGCTCCCGCCCATCCGCCGTCTTGATCTCCACCAGCCAGTTATCGCGTGAGGCTCCCCCCGCCAGCGGACGCAGTTCCGTCACCGCCACGAAGCGCTCACCCATCGTGGCATCGAGGTATTCGCTCAGCCGCGCTTCCAGATCAGCCGGAGTCACATGCACTGCGGACATCGCCCCGCCTTCATCGCCTCACCTGCGGACAATTCAATCTCGACGATGATCCCCTTGCCCGGATTCCTTCCCCACTTCACCGAGAAAGGAATTTCAGAAGTTTGTATGCCTCCCCCTCGTCCACGAAGTGGAGAGGGGGTCGGGGGGTGAGGATCATCCAATCTGGTTGAATAGTACCGCACATCCCCAGCCCGTGCTAAACTCCCCGCAAAACGATTCTGACTGCTCTGTTTATCAGCGCATTGCCTGTTCACCTCGCTCGTTTTCCCCCTCTCCCAGCGGTACTCCGCGTTCGGGAGAGGGGCCAGGGGGTGAGGGCTGCAACCTGCCAACAGAGCGACCTTAACACTGAAAGGCGCTCAAAATGGATTTTTCGACCCCCGAACCCGTCCAGGCCATCGCCCGCCGCGTCCGCGAGTTCATTGATGCCGAAGTCGTCCCCCTCGAACCCTTCTACGGCGAACACATCGACGGCATCCGCCCCGACCGCCTGGAAGCCGTCCGCGCCCGCGCCAAAGCCGCCGGCCTCTGGGGACCTCAGCTTCCCAAAGACCTCGGCGGCCTCGGCCTCAGCCTTCAGGAGATCGTCCCCGTCTTCGAGGAAGCCGGCCGCAGTCTGATCGGCCCCGCCGCGCTGCACTGCTCCGCCCCCGATGAAGGCAACATGCACCTGCTGCACATGTTCGCCAACCCGGAGCAGGTCGAACGCTACCTGCGCCCCCTCGCCGCCGGGCAGATTCGCTCCGGCTTCGCCATGACCGAGCCGCCCCCCGGCGCTGGCTCCGACCCCAACATGCTGCTCACCCGCGCCGTCCGCGACGGCGACGACTGGATCATCGACGGCCACAAATGGTTCACCAGCGGCGCGGATGGAGCCGCCTTCCTCATCATCATGGCCCGCACCAACCCCGATGTCCCCACCCACAAAGGCGCGACCATCTTCCTCGCTCCCATCGAAACCCCCGGCATCGAGATCGTCCGCCGCGTGCCCATCATGGGCGGCGACGACCTCGGCGGCCACTGCGAAATCCGCTTCAACAACCTGCGCCTGCCCCATTCAGCCATCCTCGGTGAAGAAGGCCAGGGCTTCGCCCTCACCCAGAAGCGCCTCGGCCCCGCCCGCCTGACTCACTGTATGCGTTGGACAGGGCTGGCCCAGCGCGCCCTGGAGATCGCCACCCAGTACGCCAATGAGCGCGAAGCCTTCGGCAGCAAGCTCTCCGGCCACCAATCCATCCAGTGGATGCTGGCCGACTCCGCCACCGAACTCCACGCCGGGCGGCTCATGATCCACCAGTGCGCCTGGCTGCTCGCCCAGGGCAGTGATGCCCGTCAGGAATCGTCCATGTGTAAGGTGTTTGTGGCCGAATCAGTCAACCGTGTGCTGGATCGCGCCATCCAGATTTGCGGCGCCAAAGGCATCTCGCGTGATCTGCCGCTGAGCCGCTGGTACGAGGCCATCCGCGCCTTCCGCATCTACGACGGCGCGTCCGAGGTTCACCGCATGGTCATCGCCCGCCAGGTCGTCAAGAAATACGGCTCCACCTGACCTTTGCGTTTTCTCTGTGTCCTCTGTGTCTCTGTGGTTCAATTCGTATTCTTTGCGTTCTTTGCGTCTTTGCGGTTCAATCTTCTTGTCTTATCTTTGCGTTCTTTGCGGTTGAAACATCCTACACATCCAGCAGCAGCCGCACCTTCAGCACCCAGGCCAGATACAGCGCCCGCAGGAAGCGCTTGATCTGCCGGGTGCTGCGGTCATCGTCCGGCTCCGCTTCCAGCAGGAACGGATAGCGTTCTGCCGCATCCTCCGGCGACTGCGACAGCGCCATCATCTCGTCGGCGTCCATCGTGCGCGGGATCGCCTTGAAGAACACCAGCAGCGGCGCGGCATACGATGGATTCAGATGCCCCACCAGGAACAGCATCTCGAAGAGTTGGTTGCTGTTCACGCTCAGTTCGCCCAGCGACCGCGCCAGCACCGTGTGTTCCTCGAAGAACGGCTGATCCTCCCGCCGCAGATCGTTCACCCGGCTGCCATCGCTCTGCATCGACCGCAGCCCCTCCCGCAGCAGCATCCACGGCAGCACCTCGGTCGTCACCGGGAGCTGCTTGAGCAGCCAGACCTCCGCCTTCCGCGAAATCGGGTACTCGATCTGCCCGATGCAGCCGAACGGCTGCGCCGTGTTGTTGGCCGGGCAGCCTTCGCAGTAATGCTCATACGGAGCCAGCGCCTCAGCCCGATCCAGCAGGTCCTGCACCATGATGACCCGCGTCTCTTCGGGGCCATCCGGGGTGTTCCGCGCCAGCTCGAACCCGATCTCGCTGACCGGGCGCGGGTCGCCGTTGCGCCGGAACAGATCGATCACGGCCTCGGCCCGCGCCCGTCCCTTCAGCCGTTCCTGAATGCCCTCCGCCGTGAGTTCCTGCTTGGGGTAACAGCGGTAGTCGATCACATAATCGATTGCCATGCTGGGGTTCTCGCTCGCTTGGGATGCCAGAGGCGACAGTATAGCCCATCCCCCCTCCCACCCGGCAGGGTCAAACGGAGTTCAGGGTTGAGGCCAGATAGCTATTATTACATGAATTACTTAGCGTGGTGATAAGAATGATAAGAATGAGAATCGGGCGATTCTTGAGAATCGCGGGTAGGGGTTTTGTGGCGGAGTTGGCGGCAATGGCGTCAGTGCCGTCAGTGTCGGAGATGGCAGAACTGCCATTTACCGCAAATGCTGCAAATACCGCAAATGCAAATCAGCGAAAAGTTGCAAATGTTGCAGTTGCAACTCGCCGTTTTGATGCAACTGCTGCGCCCGTTTCTCCACCCTGTTCAGGCTTCGCTGGCGACCCATAGATCGCCGCGTATCTCCACAATACCATAAAATGGGATCGTTAGGGTGACATTTTGGTAACTCTTTTGTGTTCAATCAGGAAGTGCCAGAACTGCTACTGACGACTTTCTATTATTCTTTGAATGTACCCAAAGAAACCTTCTCCTGGTTTCATTCCATTAGTCCAGATTCGCATCGGAATGTGACGTTGTAGCGCCTGGTCCATCCTTTCCATTTCTTTATAGAGCTGGTTTCGATTGTTCAGCACAAAACGAGGTTTGTACCTTGTATTTCTATACGACTCTCGCCAAGCTCCACCAAGGATGGTATCAACTGCTTCACGGAAGAAGAGCCACATTACTATCAGCAGATCGTCATTCACGAACTCCGTGGCCCCAACCGCTCTGTCGGCTACAGTATCAAGATCAAGCTCTTTATAAAGTAGTTGCCACGAGTGATTTCTTAGAAGAGTGTCACCATATCTGTGCGTTTCCTGTCCAAACTGTCTGAACATTGAGTATCCAATAAACTCAACAAACACATAAGACATCGTACCCAAAACCTGATTTAGTAGGTATTCGTTGTCTTCGCTAAGAATTATCGCCTCTTCTGGCGGCGAAATACCTTCTCTATCAACAATTCCTTTGCGGTATAGAGCCTGTTTTCTGTTGGCTTGTGCACTAGGAACTACTGCGTCGGCAAACAAATGAGCTAAGTGAGCAGCCAACATGATCTGTGGATTGGGACGCGAGTCCTCACAATCGTTGATTGCCTCTGCCAATGAGCTATATCGGTCGCAAGCATGGTGGCGCAACCGACGAAGAAAAATGAGGGTGTAATAGTCTTTATCTTGATCGAACAGATACTTCCGTTCATTTGCCGCTCGATCAGGAAATCCCAGAAATGACAACCAGTTCTGAGCCAAATCTAAGTTATCAACCTTCTTGGTTCCCTTAGCCTTGAAATGGCTTGCAGACTTTCTTAAGCGAGGTCGCCAATTCCGATCATCTCTGCGGAAAGCTTCCCACGCACCCTGTTTAGCTTCATAGAACCAACCCAAATTGTTCCCGAAGTACTGAAAATACTCTACCTGTTCTTCAGAGTTACTGACGAGATTGCGTGGTTGCATAGGATTCTGATTATTGGTCGCAAAAACCACATCTGAGATCTGATTTACTGCATCCCGACGCAACAGGCGGACAAGTACATAGCAATTGTCTTCGAAATCCGATCTGCTG
>JAEUQZ010000031.1 GCA_016788965.1 Anaerolineae bacterium
GAGGCGCTTTCCAAAAGTGCCTGACATGGTTTTTCCTTCACTGTCCCTGTTGTTCAGAGGCTCACGATAAGACTGAATGCTGGCAGGATACACCGATTCCATGAGAGATGTCTGAACTGCCTGTTAGATCAACCTCAACGGCTTGTGGAGGCTATGAAGAGGTGTCGAGGTTTTGTCCAGGGCTGTGTTCGTGGGAAGTGGAGGAGAGCCAGTGCAGTAAGCGCAGCCGCGCGCCATCGAACAGGGCGTCGAGGCGTTCCCAGAGCGTCAATTGCAAACCACGCACGCTGCGGGGCAGGTCGCGCTCGAACTGGGCGGCGGCGATGGCATCGATGATGGCTTCGGCATAACGCAAGTACAGCACTTCAAGGTTGGGGGTGGTATCGATGCAGGCGGCGACTCCGGCGCCGATGACGCAGATGTAGACTCCATTTTCGATGCGAGTCCAGAGCTTGGACTCGTGTTCATTCGCCAGGGTATTGACGATTTCATCGACCAGGCAGCCATCGAGATGATCGCGCAGGAAAACGTGGTAATCCAGCAGTCCGATGAGCGAGGTGGTATCCCGCAGCCAGGGGAGCGAACCGGCGCTGGTCATTTGACCGAGAGTTAGTGCGGTTTGCTCGGCGGTGAGGATTTGCGTCCAACGGCCTTCATGCCGGGCGGCGTCCAGGATGAGCGCGTCGTGGCTGTTCAGAATGCTCCGCGCGACAAAGGGTTGGAACACGATGGGCGACTCGCCCAGCAATGAGCAACTGCGCTCTTCGGTGACAATGGTGGGAATGTAGTGACTGCCCGGCAATCGACTCACGGCCTCATCCTTCATCAAGGTGGTCAGCGATCTGACTTGATTGTAGAGGTATCAGACTTGATGAAAAAGTGAGACAGTATTGATTTTTTGTGAATTACCGAAGCGAAATCTATGGAGATACTCCTCCATCAATTGGTCGGGAAGGCCGGACAGGTATCCAACTGCGTGACGGTATCGCTGCGAACCCAACCGCGAATCTCGCTGCTGCCTTCGATCAACGCCGAGACCAGGAACCACAAAGAACGATCTTCTACGTTGCGCTCCTGAGCCAGCACATCAGCGGCGACGCGCGGGGGCAGCAGGCCAATCTGGGTCGAGCGTGTGGTGGGTTGGGTACGGACGTTGATGGCGCGGTCGGTCAGGTTGGTGACGCGGCACAGCACCGAGGGCGTACTGGTGATGGTCGGCGTGGCCGTTTCGGTGGGTGTGCTGCTGGGTGTGAAGGTCGGCGTAACGGTCGCGGTATGGGTCGGGGTATTGGTGGCGGTGGGCGTCAGCGAAGCTGTTACGGTGAAGGACGGCGTGATGGTCGGCGATGGAGTCAGCGTCCAGGTGGGGGTGCTGGTGGCCGTGGCCGTGCTGCTGGGCAGCGGCGTTTCGCTGGGCGTCGGAGTGATGCTGGGGGTGAAGGTGGCTGTAGGCGTGGCGGTGGGGGGCGGGAACAATAGCGGCGACCATAAGCCCTGCGTGGCAAAGACGGTCGCGCCGCCAAAGAACAGGATGCCGAAGAGGATGCCGAGCAGACGCAGGCTGCCCTGACGCTTGAGGGCGCGGATGCCGCTCTCCAGACGGGCGATCTCGGTGCGGCGACCGAGGATACGGAAGGGTTCTTCCTGGAGCATTTCCAGCCAGGCCTGGGCTTCATTCGCATCACGCTCTTCGAGGGCGAACTCGGCGCGTTCGACATACCGCTGGAGCAGATCACCGACGACGGTGCGGTAGCGTTCGTCCTGGGCATAATCGCGCAGGCCGGCTAGCATGGAACGGGCTTGAGAGAGTTCGTTATCGAAATTCTGGGCGACGAGGGCGGCGGCGCGTTCGATCACCTGACGGGCGCGCTGCATATCGCTGCTGGAGGTGCGCGTATTGAGGAGGAGTTCCGCCAGACTCGAATCGCTGGGGTCCAGCTTGACGCCCTGTTCGAGAAGCTGAAGCGCCTCGTTGGTCAGGGTCAGGCGCTCTTCCAGGCGGTTGCTGCTGGAGGCGCGGTTGAGGGCGGATTGGGCCTGATCGTTGATCTGGGTTTTGATGCCGAGCAGACGGTTGTTGGCGGTCTGGGTCAACTGGGCGAGGCGCTGGCTGTCCGGCAGCAGTTGGCGGACGCGCATCAGGATGGTGAGGATGTTCTGAAGCTGGGCAACCTGTTCGGAGAGCGGGCCGCTCAACATGCTGAGCTGGACGGTGGCCTGATCGGTCTCCTGCTGAATGCGGCGGACGGCCTCCAGGCGTTCTTCGGCCTGGGGATCATTGGGCACGACGCGGAGCGCCCCTTCGTACTTGCGGACGGCCTCCGACCAGCTATCGGTCTTCATGAGGCGGTCGCCTTCCAGGAGCAGCTCACGGGCCAGAGCCAAGTCCTGAATATCGAGGAGCGCCTGTTCCGCATCCTTCCAACTCAGAATCCCGCTGCGTTCGGCCAGATCACGGGCTTCGCGGTAGAGTTTTTCGGCCTCGTCGTAATTGCCAGCGCGAACCAGCGAATTGGCGCGGTTGTAGGCGACGCGGGCATCGAAGGGAATGCGGTGATCGGGCACGACGCCGCGAATGAGGTTATCTTCCGCCTTCTGGCGGTATTCCAGCGCGGTAGGATTGCCGGGCTGGTGTGAGAGGATGCGGTTGGCGAGTTCAACGGTTTGCTGATACTCGCCGGAGTAGTAGGCCTGGGTGAGATCGGAGATCATGTCATCCACGTCGGGCGTGGTGAAGACGGGGCCGCGCCCAGGCATCCGGCGGGCAGGTGGGTCGTGGTAGATTTCCTGTTCAGGGGGTGGGTAGCCGGATGAGGTGGGGTAGGAGGGAACAGACGGCGCGGTAGGCGGCGGCACAGGACTACCCGGAGGTGGTGGAGGGCTGGTGGGGGCGACCTTCACGCCGTAGCGGGCGAAGAGGTCGTTGACGCGCTGGGCTGCCTGGGAACTGCGCCCGGCGGCTTCCCGCAGAAGACTGATGACATCCGGGTCCTGAGCATTGAGAGCCAAGCCTTCGGCCAGGATGTCGATGGCTTCATCGACATCATCGTCGTCGCCGGCGATTTCGATGCGGATGCGGGCACGGCGCACCAGGCCGCGGACGGTGGCGGCGGTCGGTGAGGTCGGGCTGCTGACGCGGGCGAGTTCGGCGAAGAGCGCCTGCGCCGAGGCTTCATAAGGGGTATTCTTGGCGTCGGTCAGCAGCGTGCGAGCCATGCGCTCAAGCTGGGTGACGACGCTGGGGTCGGCCTCGGCAGGCAGGTTTTGAAGCTGCCGCTGTAACTCGTCCAGCCGCTGTTGAAGATTGCTTGCCATCGACACTCCCCTCCGGTTTCTGGATTGAACATTACCGCAATCATCCCGGTGGGGCAAGTCCGAGCGCGTTAATGTATCTCTCAGGCGTCCTGTGCTAGAATCCACACGAAAATCAGAATGGGGCAGCTATGGCCTTACCCATACGGATCATTCCGCGCTATCGATTGATGATGCGCTATGACATCAAGCCCGATCAATTCGAGCCGTACTACCAGTTCGTGATGAACGAATTCGTGCCCGCGCTCCAGAATATGGGTCTCTATATGGTCGCGGTATGGCACACGGCGTATGGCGATTACCCGGTTCGGCAGGTCGAGTTCGTGACGGACAGCCTTGAAACCGTGCGTGAGGTATTCCAGAGCGAACGGTGGGATAAACTGGAGGCGCGGTTGAAGACGTTTACGCTGCGGTATGAGCGTAAGCTGGTGCGCTACCGCGACCGGTTCCAGTTCTAAAGTCCTCTGCTGATCGGGAAGCTGATCGAATAGATTCGATGATGGGGGATGGCGGAGTATCGGAGAGGGTTCACAGAACCCGAACACCAGACCAGGTTGGTATGACACCGATTGTATTGATTGTCGATGATGACCAACAAACCCTGCTGCTGATCGAACAGGTTCTCAAGACCTCGAATGTGAGCGTCATCCGCGCCGAGGATGGGGCGCAGGCGCTTGAAGTTCTGGAAGAGATGACCCCAGATGTGATGCTGCTGGATATGCTGATGCCACATGTGGGCGGGGCCGATGTCCTGCAATATGTGAGCCAGACGCCCCGGCTGGATGGCATGTTCGTCGCCATCGTGAGCGCGCATCGCCAGTTGGCGCGGGCCGACGAAGCAGCGCGAGCGAATGCGTATCTGGTCAAGCCGATTCGTCCAGGGGACATCCGCGAGGCGCTCAGCCGAGCGCTCGACCAAGACAATTGAAGTCGGCTCACTCACAACCTACTTTTGAAGCAGTGCCCCGAATCGAGTAGAATCGGTGTATTCCGCATAGCTGGAGCCTGAGCAAGCAGTCCATGGCGTTCGATTTTGAAGCCCTTGTCGGTCATCTGTATATGGTGGGGGGGCGGGCGATTTCGTCGCAGCCACCCGGTATGCTGGTCGAGGTCGCGCCCAAGAAGGCCGCGCGAGGCCGCGAACTGGATACGATCTTCATCCAGGTTTCGCCTTCGGGTGATGCGACCGCGCCTCCGGCTTTCTATGACCAGATGGCGACTCTGGCAGCGGAACGGTACTTCAACAGTTCAGGCAGCGTGACGGCCGGGCTGCGGACAATCTTCAACTCGCTCAATCAAGACCTGGTGGATCACAACAACAGCGGCAAACGCGCCTACGAAGCCAATCTGTTCTGCGCGGTGCTGCGCGAACAGGAGCTTTTCCTGGCGCGGGCTGGAGCGGGCGTGGCGCTGCTGCGTCACAAGGGCGAGACTGTGCCTTTCCCGACGGAGTTCAGCAATGAGGATGCGCTCTTCGGGCCGCCGCTGGGCGTGCAGCCCGTCCCCGACATCAAGATGACCCGCACCACCGTCGCGCAGGGGACACGGCTGGTGATCTGCGATTCGCGGTTGGCCGACATCGAGATGGACCGGCTGACGATGGCGCTGTGTACGGCGGAGATCAGCGATGTTCTGGCGGCATTCAAAGATATGGCCCCGCCGCACCTCACGCTGCTGGCGGTCGAATTCGTCCCGCCGGATGCGCCGTCACCTGCTTCGGTACAGGATGCGCGAACGACCTCGCGCCCGCCGACTCCGGGGGTGGAGGCCGATATCAAGACCAAGACTGCGGAAGTCGAGGTGGCGAAACAAGCGCCGCCGGAACGCAAGCGACTGCCGAATCCGATCACGGCGCGTCTGAAGGGACTGGTTGGCGGCATTCTGATACTGTTCGGGCGGATACTGGGCGGGGCGAATCATTTGCTGGATCGGATCATCCCACCGCCACCGGAAGGTGGACGAAGCTGGCTGCGGACTTCGACGGCTACGGCCATCGTCCTGCTGATCCCGGTGGGGATCGTCGGGCTGGTGTTCCTGATGGGTATCGGCGGGGTCGGCGAGAGCCAGTTCGAGTTGTGCCTGCGCGGGGCCAATGAAGCGGCTCAGGTGGCGCGGAGCATCAATTCCAGCGACCGGAACGGGGTGCTGGCGGCCTGGAATGCGGTCATCGGCAAGGTGGATGAATGCAACGCGATTCGGGCGGGTGATCCGGCGCTGCAAGGGCTGACTCGGGAAGCGCGGACCGTGATCGATATGCTGTTCCAGGTGGAACGGCGACCCACGACCCGGCTTGAATCCTTCCCGAACGCGAACCTGACGCGGATCGTGCTGCAAGGGCTGGATGTGTATGTGCTGGACTCGGCCAACCAACTGGTCTACCGGGTCTCGCTCGCCAGCGATGGGCGCGGGGTCGTGCCGGATACGACGGCACCGATTTCGGTGATGCGGCGCGGTGCGAGCATCGGCGAGTTCCGGGTGGGCGATCTGGTGGATATTGCCTGGTCGGAAGAGAATACCCAGATCATGGCGCTGGATCGTTCTGGACTGCTGATCGAGTGTTCGCCGCGTTTTCTGCAAACGTGTCAGGCGCAGCGGCTCCTGGCAGCAGAACGCTGGGTGAATCCGACCAAGATGACGCTGTGGCAGGGGCGGCTGTATCTGCTTGATCCCGGCGCAAACCAGGTCTGGCGCTACGAAAGTTCGGGCGGGACGTACAACAGTTCACCCGTGGAATACTTCTCCGGCGCGAACCGACCGGATGTTCAGACGGCGGTCGGATTCGGGATCGACGACCAGGGCAGCGTGTATCTGCTGCTGGCGAACGGGCAGCTCAACAAATGGTTTGGCGGGGAACAGACGCGCTTCGCCTATTCGGGTTTCCCGCAGGGGCAAGACCTGGTTAGCGCGGATGGGCTGTTCCTGAACCGCGATCCTATCGGTCAGGCGCTTTACATGGTCAGCCGGAACAGCCGGACGGTGTACGAGACTTCGCTGGCGGGGACGTTCTTCAACAGCTACCGGGCCGAGAACGAATCCGATTTCGCCGGATTGAGCGGCGTGGTCGCGGACGCCAACCAGCAGGTGATCTACGTGCTGTCGGGCAACTCGATCTTCGTCTTCGAGAAGGCGCGTTCGCAGACTGCGCCGTAGGGCAGTCGTGGGTAGGAATCCCCTGAAGGTAAACTTATAATGCCGCTGACGGCCGCCCCACCTGCGGGGCGGTTGAAGCGGGATTTGTGGAGTGAGTAGCGTCATGCGTATACCGGCATGGTTGTTCGCGCTTGGGATCATCCTGGTCATCATTGCTACGGTGGGGCTGTCGGTCACGGCCTACAGCGTGGCGCGGCAGATTGCGATTGACGCCGGGAATGCCGGGATTCAATTCACCTCGTTCGACGTGGCCGCAGTGCCCACAGCGACGCGCGTAGCGGTGATTGCCACGCCGCTGCCAGCAGCAACGGCCGCGCCCGGAACGACAGCCCAGCCGACGCTGGCTTTGCCGACGGCGACGCTTGACCCGGCGGCGGAGTATGTCTGGAGCGATCCACGGCGGATCACACTGCTGCTCCTGGGGATCGACCAGCGCAGCGCGTTGGATGATCCGGGGCCGTTCCGCACGGATACGATGATCGTGGTGAGCATCGATCCGGTGCGGAAGACGGCCGGAGTGCTGTCGATCCCGCGCGACCTGTGGGTGAATATTCCCGGTTTTCAGCCGGGGCGGATCAACACGGCCAACACGCTGGGCGACGCCAATGGGTATCCCGGTGGAGGGCCGGCGCTGGCCGCCGAGACGGTGCGTCAGGTGTTGGGCATCCCGATTGATCGCTACGTCCTCATCAACTTCGAGGTATTTCTGACGACCGTGAACACGCTGGCGCCGAACGGCGTCGAGGTGTGCGTGCGGGAGCGGATCGATGACCCGAATTACCCGGATGCCGGGAACGGATTCATCCGGGTGATGTTCGAGCCGGGCTGCCAGGTGCTGGATGCCGAGCGGCTGCTGCAATATGCCCGCACCCGGCACGGCAACACGGATTTCGCCCGCGCGGAACGCCAGCAGGAAGTGCTGCGGGCGGTGCGGGAAACGCTGCTGAACCTGGGGGGCGTGACGCAGTTTATCGGGCAGGCTCCGGCGCTGTGGACGGAACTCTCCAACAACATCAAGACCAACCTCAGCCTGGATGACATCCTGCGACTGGGGACGCTGGTGGCCGAGATTCCACGGGAAAACTACCGTTTTGGCGTGATCGACAACCTGTACGTCAACCTCGCCAAGACGAGCAGCGGGGACGATGTGCTGGTGCTGAAGGCCAACGCGGTGAGTCTGCTGCTCCAGCAGGTGTTTTACCCGGAAGAGAACCTGACACTTTCGGACTTGCGGTCGCGGGCGGAGGCGGAGAATGCCTCGATTGTGGTGTTCAACAACACCGATGTGGCCGGGTTGGCCGGGCAGACGCGCGACTGGCTGAGCAGCCAGGGCGTGACCGTGGCTGAAGTTGGGAATACACCCACGGCTACCAACGAGAACACGACTATCCGGGTGTATACCGGGAAGCTGTGGACGGGCAAGTATCTGGCGGCGCTGATGGGTTTGCCGCCGGAGCGGGTCGAACCGGGAGCCGATGGGCTGACGGATAACGACGTGGCGGTGGTGGTCGGGCCGGACATCCAACCGCTGCTCGGCGGGCAGTAGGAGAACGCGAAGCGGGCGCAGTCGAAAAGCTGCGCCCGCTGCTTTTGTGGCGGGCAATGCTTAGCGACGGCGACCGAACAACCGCAGCAGGAACAGGAACAGGTTGACGAAATCCAGGTAGAGCGTCAATGCGCCGAGGACACCGACGCGGGCGGCCATGCTGCCGTCGGACTGTACCTGCGGGTCTTCGGCCATGCGCTTGATCTTCTGGGTGTCGTAAGCGGTCAGGGCGGTGAAGAGCAGGACGCCGAACATGCTGATGAGCAGGTCGAAGGTGCTGCTGCGGAGGAAGATGTTGATGACCAGCGCGACGAGCAGACCGATCAACCCCATGAAGAAGTAGGTGCGGTACTGCGAAAGATCAAGCGTGGTGGTGAAGCCCAGCACAGTCATGGCTCCGAAAGCCGCAGCCGTACACAGGAAGGCCATCGTGATCGTGCCCAGTTCGTAGGCCAGGAAGATGAACGAGAGTGTGAAGCCGTTCAGGATGGCATAGATGAAGAACAGGGCGATGGCGAGGCCGGGCGAAAGTCGCCGGATTGCCATGCCGAGGACCAGCACCAGGATCAGCTCGGCGATGATGGCGCCGAAGAGAATGGGCGGGTTGAAGGCCAGCCGCATGAGCGACTCGTTGGAATTGATGGCGACTGCTACGGCGGTGGTCGCCATCAGGCCGAGAGTCATCCACAGGTAGACCTGACGCATCACAGGGCGCAGATCGACGGCCGCGCTGAACCCAACAGCGGGACGATCCGAGCCGGAACCGAATTGGAATGACATATTCCCCTCCCTAAAGCGATTTCACAGATTCTATGATACTCCCGGTTGTCAACGGAAGTACCCCTCGGAATGGGTGGGTTCTCACCACCCCAGACTGCCGGGACCGCCCTTGAAGGGCCCCGCGAGGTTGGTGGTGATCCAGCCGCCGTAGAAGCCGCCGGCCTGGGGCGTGACGGTCTCGCCATCGACCGTGCAGGTGTCCATGTGACTGGCGTAGAAGGCGAGGCAGCCTTTGATGGTCTCGTAGCCAGGGGAGGGAGCCTCGTAGCTCCAGGCACAATCGGGGGCGGTCTTGCCGTTCACCTTCACCGTCCAATAGCTGGCCGCGCCTTTGTATTCACAGAAGGTGTGGCGGCTGGTGAGGTTGAAGTATTCCATGCGGATGTCTTCAGGCGGGATGTAGTAGGCCGGGGGGTGGCTGGTTTCCAGGACGCGGTAGGCGCGGGTGGAATCCACGATAGTGACGCCGTTGAAGACGATGCGGATGCGCTTCCCGGTGGGTTCCACGCGGGGAGGGCGGGGGTAGTCCCAGACGGATTCCTGGTTGGGCTGCGAACTCTGCTGTTGTGATTGATCTGACATCCGATGAACCTCTTTCCATGTGCATTATGGGTGCGTGGTTCGCAGGCGTTGTTTCAATGATCGCGCACGAGTGAACTCATGTTCGTAGGGTGCAGTCTGCCGAGCAACCCTCTGTTCTCTAGCCCTTCCTGGCTACGATGAAACACTCCGTGATGGGACGAACCGACAGACGATCCGTTTCCAGAATCTGGAACTGCTCGTTCGATATCACCGAGGTTAGTCCTGACACGCTGAAGAAACTGATCCGGGGAAGCAGTCCGATCCTGGAGAGAAGGAATATGGGAAGGTTGAGGAGGATGCTGACGAGTGTTCTCTCGCCTAAGCAGGGGCCGGCGACGACGAATTTACCTTGCGGTTTCAACAGTTGGTAAATCCGATTCACGACCTCTGAGGGATTTTCGACCAGGTGCAGGATGCTGAGGGACAGTATCAGGTCGAAAGACTCTGGCTGGAGGCGTTCATCGAAGATCGTCGCGTGCATGAAGTGAGCATTGCTGCGGGCACGCTCAGCGGCCTTGTTTCGGGCAATGTCGATCATGTTTGAAGACAGGTCGATTCCGTGGACACTGCTCACAGTACCGGCCAATTCCAGGGCCACTGATCCCGTCGCACAGCCATAGTCCAGGATCGTATCGCTGGCGCGGAGATACTTTTTCGTCTTCTCGATGATTCGGATGTCGTTTTGCCCCAGACTCACACCAGGCGAGTCCCAGTTTTTCGCCAGGCTGTCCCACATGGCTTCTGATTTCATGGCTTACCTCCTATGGCGGAATTGGCGGCAATGGCGTCAGTGCCGTCAGGGTTGGATATGGCAGAATCTTGTAGTTCATAGTTTATAGTTGATAGAAAAAGCCTGAATTGTCGGAAATGTCGTCAGTGTCGTCAGTGACAGTGGGTGATTGGCTGACATTTGTGACGATTCTCGTGATTGCTGGCACAAATGGCGGCAATTTCGGCAATTGCGGCAGTTGCAAACTGGCAATTTGCGGCAAAGTCCTTACATGCAAGACGGCAATTCTTCGACGTTGAGAAGATTCTTGAGAATCTTGAGAATGAGAATCGGAGCCGATTCTCATTTGGGTGGCCGTCCTGGTGTGTCTGGGCAGGATGCATCATGCGCGTACCGTATATACGTATTCCCTATGCCCAGGGTAGCACAAGATGGGGCGGAAAGGGTGACATTTTGGTAACTCTTTGGTGTCTCTTGAATGCTTGAACAGTCTATTAAGGAGCAACTCCGTTTGGTGAACATAACATCCACTTTGATCGCATGCACACAGTATGAGCTAGATTGAAACAGTCGATGTGTATATGCTGAAGGATGCTTGACTCCTGTATCAGGATCGACTTGAATGACCTTGCCTGTTCTGATTGGAGACAGCAAGAATGTTGATCGATTCCTCTGATTTACATTTAGTGTTGCCGCAGGACTTCAGCGCAGCCGTCGAGGTGCAGGTGAGCGCCTTTCTCAGTGATCCGTTGTGGGTGTATTTATTCACAGATTCTGGGCGTCGCGAGCGTACCGCCCGCCAAACCTTCAGTGCGGCGCTGCGATTCGCGCTGCTTAATGGTCAGCTTCATGGGACAGGACATCCACCGGAAGGCATCGCCATATGGAGCGTTCCTGACCAGAAGACACGACTGCGTGCAGTTCTTGGCTCCGGGTTTTGGCGCCTGTTCTTCAGTCCATTCATCCTCCAGGTGCAGCGGGTCATCCCGGTGTTTTCGCAGTTCGAGCGGATGCACAAGCAGTATGCGGCAAAACCGCACTACTATCTCAACACCATTTCTGTGCGACCGGCTGCTCAGGGCAAGGGGCTCGCGTCCAAGCTAATCCGCCCCTTTCTGGCGCGAGCAGATGTCGAGGGTGTCGGATGCTATACCGAAACCATGACACCATCGAATGTGGGACTGTACCAACACTTTGGATTTAAAGTTATGGAAGACTACAGCGTTCCCAATACCGATCTTCACATTTGGTCGCTCTATCGTCCGTTTCGCGGCTGAACCAGCTCATTCGCTGATGGCAGTGAGGAGGCTGATGGTGGCCTCGACGGTCTGGCTCAACTGGTCGGCGGCGCTGGCGCTGGCGACGTTATCGCCGGGCTGGAGGCCGTAGGCACCGAACTGGCTGTGATTGCCGCCGTCAATCGCCACGAAGGGCGTTCCAGCGGGCAGGCGGGCGGCCGAGTCGGTGATGGTTCCGCGCTGGGCGACGGCATCGCTGGTTCCGTAGATCGAGACCGCTTCGATGTTCGCGCCGGAGAGGTCAATATCGGGGTAAGACGCCCAGAAGACCAACCCCTGAACAGAATCGGGATGGCTCTGAACGAAGCGGGCGGCCATTGAACCGCCGAGGGAATGTCCGCCGATGGCCCAGTGCTGGATGTCCGGATAGGCGTCGATCACACGCTGGGCGCTGTCGATGCCGAAGACGGCGAGGTTGAGCGGCATGGGGACGATGACGGCCAGATAGCCCTGGTCGGCGATGGCACGCACCTGGGGCGCATAGGCGCGGGGATCGACGCGACCGCCGGGATAGAAGATGAAGCCTGTGACCGGAGCGGCAGTGGTCGGCGTGAAGACGATCCAGCCATTGCTCTCAGAAACCTGCATGGCGCGGTCGTTCTCAAGGGCGGCGAGCGCCTCGGCGGTGGGGGCGAGCGGGGTGTTCGCCCAGACGAAAAAGCCGACAACGGCCACGGCGAGGACGATGAGCAGGGGGATGACGATGCGTTGCCAGAGCGGCCAGGTTTTCATGAGTTTGGGTTGACTTTCTGGGTGGATCAGGATTTGGTGATGGGAGACTGCGGTTCGTAAGCCAGGATGCGTTCGCGCCAGACCTCCAGCAAGGGGACGGACTGGCCGAGGCGGTAATCATAGGCGACCAGGACGATGATTCCCAGGGCGGCCAGTTCGGGCTGGTTGTCCCGGTAACGGACGATGCGGTGTTCGACTTCGTAGCTCTTATGGCCCAGGCGGATGCAGCGGGTGAAGACATCGACCGTGCCGTCTTCCAGGTTGACGGGCAGTTTGTAGTCGATGGTGGCCTTCGCCATGATGGGGCCGATCTGCCGGGGCATGGCTCCGTCCCAGAGGTTCAAGTCGCGGAAGTAGCTGACGCGGCCGGTTTCCATGTAGGTCAGGTACATGGCGTTGTTGACGTGTCCCATGGCATCTAGATCGCCGAAGCGGACGGGGATGGCAACGCGATGGCGGAAGCCTTCAGGCGGCGGGTGGGTCATAGGTATCCATTCTGGCGATACCAGTCATAGGTATCGCGCACACTCTGGCGCATGTCGATCTGCGGCGGGCCGAACTCCGCCCAGGCTTTGCGCCCGTCGAAGAAGATGTTCCGCACGCCGAGCCGCGCCTGATTGCTATCGATGGGGGTCGGGATGCCGAGGGCGCGAGCCAGATCGATCAGGGTGGCGCTGATCGAGACGATGAAGGATGGCGTGGGCAGGAAGGGGCGGCGGACGCCGACGACATCGGCGATCATGCCGAGCAGATCGCGCTGGCTGAGGTTGGCTGTGGTCAGGATGTAGCGTTCGCCGGGGCGTCCGCGCTCGGCGGCGGCGAGGTGCATCCGGGCGACATCGCGGACATCGATGATGGCGATGCCACCGGATGTGACCGGAACGAGTGGGCCGAGACGCTTGACCTGGGTGATGAAGCTGCCGGAGATCATGTTGAGGTCGCCTGGGCCGAGGATGACGACCGGATTGACGGTGACGACGTCCTGGCCGGCAGCGACAGCCTCTTTGACGACCTGCTCAGCGAGGTACTTGCTATGGCCGTAGGGGAAGTGGGATAGGGGCAGGTTGAAGGACATCGACTCGTCGGAGGGCTGGCCGTCGTCACGCAGGCCGATGGCAGCGGCGCTGCTGGTGAAGATGACACGCTGCACGCCTGCCGAATGGGCGGCATTCAGGACGCGGCGCGTGCCTTCGACATTGGCCTCGAACATCCGGTTGGGATCAGCCCGCCAGTAGTCGGCGACGGCGGCGACGTGGAAGACCCAATCGCATCCCTGGCAGGCGGCGGCGAGCGACGGTTCATCCAGGATGTCACCGATGGCGGACTGGTAGGTCAGGCCGTCCAAAGCTTGCAGCTTGGATGAGGCTCGATGCAGGACGACGGCCTGATGACCGGCGGCGTTCAAGGCGCGGACGATGTGCGAGCCGACGAAGCCCGTGCCTCCCGTCACAAGTGCTTTCATCAGGTTAGAGTCCCTGCCAGTCGATGGGCGTGAGCATCTGGGGTGCGCCGCTGGCGATCATGCGGGCGTTGTGCGTCCAATAGGCCAGGGCCGTGGCAGGTTTGGCAGCTTCCGCAAGCTGGGCGGGCAGCGCCCCGCCTTTGCCGCCGACGCGCACCAGGGGGGCATCGTCGGGCAGGCCGGCCAGTTCACGGGCCTTCGTCAGAGCGACGCGGAGATCGCCGAGTTCATCGACGAGGCCATGCTCTTTGGCCTGAAGGCCGGTCCAGACGCGACCGCCGCCGACGGCATCGACGGCTTCCAGGCTGAGGTTCCGGCTGCGGGCGACATGGGCGATAAACTGCTGGTAGATATGGCGGACGCTGTGCAGGACGCGCTGGCGCTGGGCGTCGGTGTAGGGGGTGAGGTCGCTGTTCAGGTTGGCGTTGTCGCCACGGGTGAATTCCAGGCGATGGACGCGAAGCTGGTCGTAGAGGCCGCCGCTGACGAATTTGCCGGAGAGGACGCCGATGGAGCCGGTGATCGTGCCGGGCTGGGCGACGATCCAGCGGGCGGGGGTGGCGATGTAGTAGCCACCGGAGGCGGCCACGTTGTTGAAGTAGGCGACCAGCGGGCGATCCTGAGCGAGTTCGGCGAGAGCGGCGGTCATGGCTTCGGCGGCGCTGGCCGAGCCGCCGCCGCTGTCGATATAGAGGATGACGGCGGCCGCGGCGGGATTCTTCATCAGGCGGCGCACCTGTTGGACGACGGTGAGATCGCCCGCGCGTTCGCCGCCGATGAAGGGGATGGGCAGGTCGATGGGCGGTTTGCCGCTCTCGCCAGGGATCATCAGGCCGGAGACTTCCAGCAGGGCGACAAAGCGTTCGGCGGGTTTGCGCCACTTCTGAAGCAGCTTCTTATCGGCCTGCGACCAGGGTAGGATGTGTTTGGAGTTCAGGCGGCGGTGGAGGTCTTCTTCAGTCAGGACGGCATCGACATAGCCGGCGGCGAGCGCCTCGTCATCGAGGTGCGGGGCGGTGTCGATCATGTGGCGGATGTGACCCGGGGAGACACGGCGGCCAGCGGCCATGCCATCGACGAGGACGCTGTACTGCGAATCGAGCAGCCATTCCAACTGCTGGCGGCCTTCTGGGGAGATGTCGCTGCGAGTGAACTGGTCGAATGCGCCTTTGTAGGGGGAGATCGCCACGCTGTCAAGCTGGAGGCCGAGGCGATCCAGGGCGTCGCGGAGGAAGGTGGCTTCGGAACGGAGGCCGACGGTTTCCAGTTCGCCGCCGGGCTGCAAGACGATTTCATCGGCGGCGCTGGCGATGAAATAGGTGGCGTTGGAATAGCCGGGGGCAAAGCAGATGACCTTCTTGCCTTTGTCGCGCAGGCGGGTGATGCTCTCGCGGAGGGTTTGCAGGTCGGCCAGCGGCATGGACAGGCCGCGCAGGTGCAGGATGATCCCAATGGGACGGGGATCATCGCCGATGCGCTCGAACATGCGGTTGAGGTCGGACAGGCTCAGCGGGGGGCTGCCGAGGATGCGGCGCTGGAGCCAGGAGCGCGGCTCCGGCAGGGCGGGAATCTGTCCCGACAGCATCAGGGTGATGTAGTCGATTTTGGCGCGTTTGCGCCAGCGGTTCCGCAGCAGGAAAATCAGACGGCGCAGGCCGCGGAGGGGATTGAGGGCGTTCAATACGCGAAAAATGGGTTTGAGCCGTTTCACCGGATCGATTCCTTACTTTATCTTAAGCACCAATTCGGGCACGTTCAATCTATGATGAGAATAGGATCGGCATGAAGCGGGCCGATTATACAAGAGTCCAGGAAGGGTTTCCGCAGTTGGCGAATTCTCCTGATGAATCGCTCATCCAGATGGGATATCAACGTCCCGGCGATGGCCCGCGGCGAGAGGTCAGCGCTTCGCTGCTCTGCAATGATGCCACGCTGCTCCACTTTGCATCCGACGCGATCATATCGGTCGATACCGCGATGGTCATCCACTCATGGAACCGGGCGGCTGAGCGGCTGTATGGATGGACGCGGGATGAGGCCATCGGATGCAGTTTACCGGAGTTGACCGGGAATCGGGGTGATTCAGATGACCTGAATACGATCAGCCGCGACCTGGTGGAAAAAGGTTACTGGCAGGGGAAGGTCAGGGAGCGCCACCGCAGCGGGAAGCCGCTGGTCATCTGGTCGTCGGTTTCGATGTTAGGTCACCCGGATGACGGTTCGGCTGTCGGCTTCGTGATCGTCAACCGGGATATCACCGAGCGCGAGCGTGTCGATGCGGGCGAACGCGAGCAGCGTCTTCTGGCCGAAGCGCTGCGGGACACATCGGCGATCATCAACAGTTCGCTCAAGCTCTCTGAAATCCTCGACCGCATCCTGATCTGCGTGGAGCGGGTGATCCCGTATGACGCGGCCACAATCATGCTGGTCGAGGGGGATACGTCGCGGGTCATGCATGGGCGGGGCTTCGATGCCATGGGCATCAGTCAGGAAGAACTCCTGGGGCTGCGTTTCCCAATCGCCCAATTCGGAAATCTGATCGCGATGCAGAACACCCGGCGGCCGGTGTTGATTGCGGACTGCCGGAATGATTCCCGCTGGTTGAATGTCACCGAGACCAATTGGATTCAATCGTATGTCGGCGCGCCGATACAGGTCGATGACGAGGTGATTGGCGTCATCAACGTGGACAGCCGGGTCCCGAATGCGTTCACCGAGTCGCAGGCTGAGGCGCTGCTGGCCTTCGCCAACCAAGCCGGGATTGCCATCCGCAACGCGCAGCTATTCGAGGCGCTGAACATCTATGCTGCCAGTCTGGAAGAACGGGTTGCCCAGCGCACGGCGGAGTTGGAACGCGAGCGGGCGCAGCTACGGACGATCCTGGATTCGATCAGCGATGGGGTCGTTGGGGAGATTTTCGACCGTCCACCCAAGCAGTTCATCAACCAGGCATTGAGGCGCATGATTGGCGATCCTGCCGCAGAATGGTCGGTGGATTACCTCAAACCCGCATCAATGACCATTGATGAATACACCCAGCACATCTATCGAATCCTCATGTATGCCCAGGAACATGGTGTCTGGCGCGGGGAGAAGCCGTTTCACCGTCCGGACGGCAGCGAGATGGATGTCATGGTGACAGTGACGACTGTGACGAATCCGGATGGGCTGCCCATCGGGGCGGTGACGGTCATCAAAGACATCAGCCAGGAGAAGGTGCTGCAAGACCAAAAGTCATTGTTCGTGGCGACGGCCTCGCACGAGTTACGCACGCCCATCACCAATCTGATCACGCGGCTGTATCTGCTGCGGCGCTCACCGGATCATCTGAGCGACCATTTGACGATCCTGGATCAGACGGCAGAGCGGCTGCGGCTGCTGGTGGAGAATCTGCTGGACTATTCGCGCTACGAGCGCGGGGCTGTGCCGCTGTATATGGAGCCGGTGGATGTTCGAGGGCTGATCGAGAATGTCGTTCTGATGCAGAAGGCCGAGGCTGAAAAGAAGGCTATTCACCTGGAGTTCGCCAAATCTGCTGAAGACATGGTGCTGCTGCTCGATCCGGGACGAATCACGCAGGTCGTCACGAATCTGGTGGTGAATGCGATCAACTATACCGAACCGGGCGGCTCGGTGCGGGTGCGGCTCGAATGTGCTGAGCAGGGCGACCCGAAAATGACGCGAATCGTGGTCCAAGACAACGGCGTGGGCATCCCTGCCGAGGCGCTGCCGCATCTGTTCCAACCGTTTTACCGGATCGCCGATCACTCGGTGGGGACGGGATTGGGGTTGAGCATTGCTTATGAGATCGTCCGGCTGCACGGCGGGGACATCCATGTGGAAAGCCAGCCCGGTGAGGGCAGCCAGTTCATCGTCGATCTGCCCATCGCCACAGCGCCGCTAGAAGATGGGGACGACCACAAGGTATAATCGGCCCTCCAATCCACCTCGATTATTACAGGTCATCTCATGTCGTCAAACGGAACCTCATCGTCAAACGCGCCAATGCCTGATCCGCTCGACAATACGCCCCTGCACACCCTCTTAGTCCTGACCAACCGGATGCAGGCGCTGCCCCCGTCGTTCGTGGTGGGGGTGATCGTGCTGAACGCGATTCTGGTTGCCGGAGCATGGCTGCCGAATGGCGCGGCGGCCTGGATCGTGGTGGCGGCTTACGTCGCGGCAGTGGCGGGCAACTGGCGGCTGATGCTGATGCTGCGGCGCACGGGGCGCAGCTTCGGCCCGGATCGCCCGACGGCAATCGCGCTGGCAATCGTGTGCAGCGCGGCGCTGGTGATCCTGGGATTATTCGCGCTGCCGTTCTGGTTGGCGCTGGTTTTTCTGATCGCCATGACCGCGCTGGTTTACTACTCCACCTGGATTGAGCCGTTCCGGCTGGGCGTGACCCATCAGAGCTACACGACGCCTAAGTGGAGCGCCTCGGCTCCACCGCTGCGGCTGCTGCAGATCGGCGACATTCACGTGGAACGGGTGACACCGCGCGAGCGCGACCTGAACCGTCTGATCGAAGAGATCAAACCGGATGTGATCGTGTTTACCGGGGATTATGTCAATCTGTCCAACACCGATGATCCAGTCGCGGAACAGGCGATCCGCGAAATCATTGGAGCGTGGCGAGCGCCGCTGGGGGTGTACTGTGTATCCGGGACGCCGCTGGTCGAACCGCTCGACCGGGTTCATGCCTTCGTGCGCGATCTGAGCAATCTCAAGTTCCTGCCGAACCAATGGCTGACGATCCAGACGCCGAGCGGGGCGCTGAATCTGCTGGGGCTGGTGGTCACACATGATATGGAGCGGGATCGCAACCAGCTCAAGAAGATGATGCTGGTGGCTCCGAAAAACGGACTGCATGTGCTGCTGATGCATCCACCGGATATCGCCCCAGAAGCCAACGAGTTGGGCATCGATCTGTATCTGTGCGGGCATACACACGGCGGGCAAATCCGGCTGCCGCTGGTCGGGGCGCTGTTTTCCAGCAGTCACCTGGGCAACCGCTTCATCATGGGGCGCTACGAGTTGGGCACAACCACGCTGTATACGGCGCGGGGCGTGGGGCTGGAAGGGTTGGGTGCGCCGCGAGCGCGGTTTATGTGTCCGCCGGAGATTGTGCTGTGGGAGATACGGGGCCTGAGTAGGGGTTAGGGATTGGGGATTAGGGATTAGGGAAGAGGGCCGCGACGAATCCCGTACAGATGTGAAGGGCAGTTGAACATAAAAGGAACGGGCGTGCATCGACACGCCCGTTTTGCTTGGATGGAGGGATGAGCGATCAATACTTGGGCATTGAGGGGTCGATCTCGTCAGCCCAGGCGAGGATGCCGCCGACCAGATTGACCAGGCGGTTCTGATAACCGGCTTCGCGCAGGAATTTGATCGAGTGGGCGCTGCGGACCCCGGAACGGCAGTGGACGATGATTTCCCGATCCATCGGAATCTGGGCCAGTACGGTGTCTTCGCGGCGCTTGCGTCCGGCCAGCACATCGTTCTTGGCGGCTTCGATCTGCCCTTTGGGGATTCGCAGGGTTCCATCCAGGGCGCTGATGTCCCATTCGTGGGGGTCGCGCACGTCCAGGACGAGCAGGTTTTCGCCGTGGTCGAGGCGGGCTTTGAGTTCGCGGACGGTCATCTCGGCGACGGCGTTGGGGTCATGCTGGCCGTTCTGGTTGGCCTGCTGGGTTTTGTAGTCGCTGTGGTCATGGGCGGGCATCCCGCAGAACTGCTCGTAGTCGATGAGCGTGACCTGATCGGCGGGAATGCCGCACACGGGGCAGTTGGGATTCTTGCGGACTTTGATGGTGGTGAAGCTCATTTCGAGCGCATCGTAGAGCAGCATTTTGCCGATCATCGGTTCACCGATGCCCAGGATCAACTTGATGGCTTCAGTGGCCTGCATCGTGCCGACGGTTCCCGGCAGGATGCCCAGCACGCCGCCTTCAGCGCAGCTTGGCACGAGGCCGGGCGGGGGTGGGCTGGGGAACATACAGCGGTAGCAGGGGCCTTCTTTGGCGTAGAAGACGCTGAGCTGGCCTTCAAAGCGGAAGATGCTGCCGTACACGTTGGGTTTGCCGAGCTTGACGCAGGCATCGTTCACCAGATAGCGGGTGGGGAAGTTATCCGTGCCGTCGACGATGACATCGTAGGGTGTGAGCAGTTCGATGGCGTTTTCCGAGGTGAGCGGGACGTTGTACAGGTCGATCTGAAGGTAGGGGTTGATGTCCTGCATGCGCTTCATGGCGCTTTCGACCTTGAGCTGGCCGACGCTGCTCTGCCCATGAATGACCTGGCGCTGGAGGTTGGTTTCATCGACGACATCGTAATCGACCAGCCCGATGCGCCCGATGCCGGCGGCGGCCAGATACAGTGCCAGCGGGCTGCCCAGCCCGCCCGTGCCGATCAGCAGGACGCTGGCGGCCTTGAGGCGGCGCTGGCCTTCGATGCCGACTTCGGGCATGATGAGGTGGCGGCTGTAGCGGCGGATTTCGTCGTTGGATAAATCAGCTTGGGTGCTGACCAGAGGGATCATGCGGTTCTCTCTTTTCTGCAGGGTAAAGCTTACGGTATAGACTCATCCAACCTGGACTCGCACCTTGTGCCAGGCGTTGTTGGCGTAGCCTTTGAAGTTCCAGATTTCCTGGGTATCACGCGGCTGTTTGTTGCCGGCTGAATCGATGGCGCGGGCGATGATATGGGTGGTGGTGGGCTGGAGGTTGACTCGGCCTTCCCACAGCCGCCAGGTGATGGAGTCCTGGTTGTTGGTCAGGAAAGTCGCGCGCGTCCAGGTGTGACCGCCATCGGCGGAGAGTTCCACCCGTTCGACGAGGTTCGTGCCGTCGCCGACGGCATAGCCGACCACGCTGGCGCCGCCGACAGGAAGGAAGTCCCCGCTTCCAGGGTAGCAGATGACGGCATTCAGCGAGTTCTCGCCGAGCATGATGCCCTTCGTCCAGTCCACGTTTTCGGGCGTGATTTCGGGCGAGAAGAGTTTGTAAGCCCGCTGCTGGAAGTAATTGTCGGAGGGTTCGGCCTGAACGTCGATCTGGGTGAGCCACTTGACACTGCGCGCCCCGATGTAGCCAGGCACGACGACGCGCAGCGGGAAACCGTGCATGGGCAGGAGTGGCTGGCCGTTCATCTCATAGGCCAGCAGCGATTCCGGCATCAGCGCCTTCTCGATAGGGATCGAACTGCCGTAGCCGAAGGTGTTGCCCATCCGTTCGACGGAATCCAGCGCGCTGAAGGCCGCGTGACGGCCCCGACGGTCGATGCCGGCGGCGATGAGGACATCGCGGAGGCGGACGCCGCCCCAGACGGCATTGCCGATGGCATCCGCGCCCCAAGGGACTTCGTTGGG
>JAEUQZ010000320.1 GCA_016788965.1 Anaerolineae bacterium
GGCATCCGGTGGAGCTGCCTTGCGAACAGCCTATCTGGCAGTCGCGTCCGGCGCGGTTGAGACGGCAATGGTGGTTGGTGTCGAAAAATCAACGGATCGGGTAGGCGGTTCTCGAACACTGGCACGCAATGTGAGTCTTGATGCAGACTACGAAGTCGCGCATGGAGTGACACTCACTGCCCTCGCCGCGATGCTGATGCGGCGTTACATGCACGAATATGGACTCGACCTCAGTGCCTTTGAAGGCTTCACTATCAACGCGCACGCAAATGGAACACGTAATCCTAACGCGATGTTCCGCAATGCGATCAAAAGCGGGCGGTTCGCAAAAGCGCCGATGATCTCAGATCCAGTGAGCCTATTCGACAGTGCCCCCGACGCGGATGGTGCCGCCGCGGTCATTCTTACGTCACTTGAGAGAGCGGCAGACCTCGTTCCGCGACCGATTCAAATCACAGGCAGTGCGGTTGCCACCGATACGATAGCACTGCATGACCGTGGAGAGCCTCTCTTTTTTCGGTCGGCGCACACCTCGGCATCTCGCGCGTTAAGTCAGGCGGGATTACAAAGGGCTGATATTGACCTGTTTGAGCTGCATGATGCGTACACGATAATGTCAGCACTCACACTCGAAGCCACCGGATTCGCAGCTCAGGGTCACGGATGGGAACTCGCAAACTCAAATGCAATCGCACTGAACGGCAGCTTGCCGATCACCACATTCGGGGGATTGAAAGCACGCGGCAATCCAGCCGGCGCGACAGGGGTATATCAAGTCGTCGAAGCCAGTTTGCAGCTCCAACAGGCAGCAGGCGATAACCAGGTCGTGGGCGCTGAATATGCCATGGTTCAGAACCTGGGCGGCCTGGCTGCCACTGCGGTCACACATATCCTAAGTTCAGTGTGAATAGCGTCTTCCGCAAAACCGTGTTTGTGAGAGCCAATGATAGCTCTCACGAGTGAACTGATAGCTTTTGATAGGCAACATCGCGTAACCTTGCTGACAACTTTGTGCAGAAATGCACAAGACAAGTAGACTCTAAGGAGTACATCACAATGCAGATCTCACGGCACTGGCGATTGAACGCACAGCGGTATCGTCTACAAGGCGTCCGATATGAGAATGGCGAACTGAGCTTGCAGATTCGCCCCACCCCACCCCAGACTCAGGAACAACCGGAGTTGGTACGTACCACTGACTCACGTAACGAAAAGATCAGCCTGAAGGTAGCTAGTTAGGAATACTGCCGGATGGCGACCGAACGCACATCGACCGCGAGCCAGCGTGAGCAGTTCACCTTCGCCGGAACGGGCGAAGTCTATAGTTTCACGACTCTCCAGGAAGCCCCTGAGGGATTCGACGAACAAGCGCCATACACATTGGCAATCATCAAGCTTGATGAGGGGCCAATGGTCACGGCACAGATAACTGATCTGGATGATCCCATCCAGATTGGAGATCGTGTCGAGATGGTGACACGAAAACTTGCCACCGAAGGAACACGAGGCATCATCATCTACGGCTACAAATTCCGTAAGATCATGCGCCGTACCGCTGATCGCTGACCTGCTCGGCAACCACATGCGCCACATGCGATAGCTTTCACGCCCAGGCTGGGCGTGTTTGCTTTCACTTATGGGCTGCTTGCTGCTGGTGTTCGCAGGTTATTCAAGAAGAGCTGGATAATATTGCTCACTGTCTCAGGTTCTTCAATTGAAGCTGTGCGCCCTGCCCCATGTACGACCACGAATTTCGAGCCTTTTATGCGGTTGTGAATACGTCTGGCTTGTTCCGGTAATGCGCTGACATTGTGATCTCCGACCAGAATCAGGGTAGGTATCTGGATTTTGGAGATTTCATCGTAAACCCCGTGACGTGCAATGTATCCCGTGACTGCTCGAGACAATCCAACACGATCCAGTGCCAGAATCTGCTTGCGGAAATCATCTCGCTGACTGGCAAAGGCAGAGTTCTTCAAGAAATCCGTCCCAAAAAGCGATTTCATGACGGTGTCAGCGGCCCACTGGGTGCCGAACCAGCGCAGGACGAAACTTAATGTGCGATACCTTGCAACTTCCGACTCTGGTTCAGTATCGGGTGATGTGTGAATAAGCACCAATGACTTGATGAGGTCTGGCCGACGCGCTGCGAGACGCATCGCCACAACACCGCCCATGTCGCTGCCTACGAAGTGGCAGGGAGCAGCATCTAGCGCCTGAATGAGGTGGGCTGCATCCTCATAAATCGTTTCCATATCATAGCCATTCTTTGTGATCTCACTTCGGCCCTGGCCGCGATGATCGTAAGCTATGCAGCGATAACGGTCGCTCAAAGCGGCTACTTGAGGATCAAAGGCTCGACTGCTTAGAAACAAACCATGCGAAAAGACGATTGTCTCACGATTCTGTCCCCCGGTGTCTTCAAAGTACAGTTCGACGCCGTTGACCCGAATTCTCGGCATGGTTGGCCTCCTGCGGAAACAAAACGACGCTAGATGATTCCAGCGTCGTTCTACATAAACCCGATTCTAACTGCAATTATACGCTAGAGTTGTGCGCCAGCCAGTAGCGGGGCTATCACTAGTGAAACAATTGCCAACAGCTTGAGGAGGATGTTCAGTGATGGGCCTGACGTATCCTTGAACGGATCACCTACGGTATCACCCACCACGGCCGCTTTATGCGCGTCCGACTTCTTGCCTCCCAGATGACCGCGCTCAATGTACTTCTTGGCGTTGTCCCAGGCTCCACCAGCATTCGACATCATCACAGCGAGTGTGAAGGCAGAAATCAATGAACCCAGCAGAACACCGACCAGAGTATAGGTGTCTACAAAGCGCGCCAGTTCATTGCCGCGCCCCAGAACTACAAATAGAGCAATCAACGCCGGGACACCTACAGCGATGATACCCGGAAGCAGCATTTGACGGATGGCACTCTTTGTGCTGATTCCAACGCAAGCTTCGTAGTCGGGATCCGCTTTTCCTTCCATCAAGCCAGGGATTTCTTTGAACTGGCGACGAACTTCAGCGACGATTTCCTGAGCAGCCTTGCCCACGGCAAGCATGGTGAGCGCACTGAAGATGAACGGTAGCATCGCACCAATCATCATACCTGTCGGAAGATGCGGATCGAGAATATTCACCTGCGGATTGATTCCTGTGGCAGTCACAAACGCCGAGATTAACGCAAGAGCGGTCATCACGGCGCTCCCGATGGCAAAGCCCTTGCCCGTAGCTGCGGTCGTATTGCCCAGGCTGTCCAGAGCATCAGTGCGCTCGCGGACATTGGCTCCCATCCCCGACATTTCGGCAATACCGCCAGCGTTATCGGCCACTGGGCCATAGGCATCTGTCGCCAAAGTGATACCGAGTGTTGCCAGCATGCCCACTGCGGCCATTGCCACGCCATACAGTCCCGCGGAACCAATGGCAACGAGCGTTGCCAAGACAACAATCATCACAGGGGCAACCGTACTTTCCATACCCACAGCCAGGCCTCGGATAATGACAATAGCGGGGCCGCTTACGGAGCTTTCCGCCAGGACACGAGTTGGCCTATAGATGTCGGACGTGAAGTATTCGGTGAAGTAACCGATGGCAACTCCCGCAACCAGTCCGCTCAAGGTCGCAATGATGACACCAGTCCCAAGATTGAGTGCCAATCCCAACACAATAATCGCCAACGCGACGAGAAGGCTTGCACCATACACGCCCAAGCGAAGACTACCTAACAGGTCTGCCTGAGTAGCGTGTTCTTTGGTACGAACCAGGAAAGTGCATCCCATTCCGATGACAAGGCCAAAGGCCGCAACCAGAATGGGAAATGCTTCTGCCTGGAATGTGCGTTCGGCAGCAACACCAGCTCCAAGTCCAGCGATAGCAATGGCGGCAATGATTGAGCTGGCATAGCTTTCAAAGAGGTCAGAACCCATTCCGGCCACATCGCCCACATTGTCGCCCACATTGTCGGCAATCACGGCTGGATTTCGCGGGTCATCTTCTGGAATGCCTGCCTCAGTCTTGCCAACCAAATCCGCGCCCACATCGGCAGCCTTCGTGAAAATACCACCGCCCACACGCGCAAAAATGGCGACAGACGTACCGCCGAAGCCAAACCCAGCAAGTGCGCTCGCAGCGGCCCGGATATTGGCTTCATTCACCGCGGGGTCATCCCCCATTGGATAGATGACGCGCGTCAGAAGGATGTAGAGCAAACTGATTCCGAGCAACGCGAGTGCAACTACCATTGTGCCCATCACCGAACCGCTGGCGAATGCCACGCGCAGCCCGCTGTTCAAACTCTTGGCGGCGGCTGCGGCCGTGCGAACATTGGCGTTTACAGCCACATTCATGCCGATGTAACCTGCCACTGTGGATGCAGCCGCACCGGCGATGAAACTGACGGCTGTCCAGGGACTCATTCCCGATCCGGGAATTGCGCTTAGGACCAGAAGCACAACAACAACTATGACACCCAGAAGACCTATATAGCGATATTCGGTCAGCAGGAAGGCCTTGGCTCCCCGCTGGATTGCTCCAGCAATTCGGTTCATTTTAGCGTCGCCCGCATCCTGCCTGAATATCCAGGATCGGGTGTAGAGGGCAAATCCTAGACCGAGCACTGAAGCAATCAATGCAAATATGCTCGCGTTAGCAGTGAGAAAGTCCATCCGGTTCTATGCTCCTGTGGGTGAAAACTGAACAATTCCAAGCGGTTATAAAGCAAGCAGCAGAAAAAGTGAAGGCAGTCCTATTGATTGGTCAAAAAGTGAGTTAGACTTATGGATCGACTAGCATAATTGGATCAGAGGGAGGAAATCTAGTCAAAGCCCGACAATCTTTTCGCTCTTGTTTTTGGCATACTTGACCATCTCTACTGGAGAACTATGCATCATGCGTACTCTGAACTCCACGGAACAAGTACTGATTTGGGTTGTTCTCGGAATTGCCATTGCGGGACTGCTCTATGCAGGCTTTCTGACCCGTCAAATCCTGGGGGAAAGCAAGGGCAGCAAGAAAATGCAAGAGGTCTGGGGGTATATCAAAGTCGGCGCGAACGCCTATCTGCGTTCTCAGTTCAGGATCATTACCTTATTGATCTTGGTACTGGTCGTCGTGCTGTTCTTCAGCGTCTATGTTGTCAACCCTACTCCCTATGCCATTGAGCATTTTTGCCCGCAACTGGCTGATGATGTCAAACAAGACTTCGCATCTACAGTCGGTGATGACGGACTAACTGCTGAAGCCCGTGTGCTGGCAAATGTTGAACGACAGAATGCCTCCCTGATCGCGTTGGCAGACTCTGGTGATGCAACTGCGAAGGCGCAGATTGAACTGCTTCGGAACAATGCAGTGATCTATGCTGAAGAAGGCCAGATTGTACGGGCCGGCGTGGGGCAGCTTGAAGGTTTTGCGGCCTGCGACGCAGCGCGTAACAATACGGCAATCGGGCGCGCGGGCGCATTCTTGATGGGCGCGGTGTTTTCGGCGCTGGTCGGTTTCGTCGGCATGAACATGGCTGTGCAGGGGAACGTTCGAGTCGCTGCCGCCGCAGTCGATCCGAAGCGCGGCTATGCGGAAGCACTCCGAATCGCATATCGCTCGGGGACGATTACCGGTATGCTCACGGACGGACTCGGTTTGTTCGGTGGCACGATCATCTTCCTGCTGTTCGGCATTGCTTCGCCAGATGCGCTGCTGGGCTTCGGCTTCGGTGGAACGCTCCTGGCGCTGTTTATGCGCGTGGGCGGCGGTATTTTCACGAAGGCTGCCGATGTGGGGGCAGACCTCGTGGGTAAGGTGGAAGCTGATCTGCCTGAAGACGATCCGCGTAATGCAGCGGTGATCGCCGACCTTGTGGGCGACAACGTAGGTGACTGCGCGGGTATGGCGGCCGATATCTTCGAGAGCTATGAGGTCACAATAGTTTCTGGCTTGATTCTGGGTCTGGCCGTGGCTACGGTGACGCGCAGCCCAATCTGGATCGTGTTCCCGCTGGTTGTGCGCGGGATCGGCGTGCTGTGTTCGATCATCAGCACCTACCTGGTGAAGTCTACGTCGGGGAAGGATGCTCTGAGCGCCATCACGCGCGGTTTTTACAGTGCAGCAGCCCTGAGTGCCGTCCTTTTCGGTCTTTTTACGCTGGTCTATATGCGTGAGGAGAACATCAACTCTGGCGGTATTGTCTGGCAGCCAATGGCCGCTGTGCTGACCGGTGTGCTACTGGCAATCGTCATCGACAAAGTGACGGCTTACTTCACGGA
>JAEUQZ010000321.1 GCA_016788965.1 Anaerolineae bacterium
CGGGATCAGCCCTTCATCAACGATCTGGTGCTGGGTCTGCTGGGGTCGGTAATCGGCGGGCTGGTCGCCAATCTGGTTGGCTTCGGGCGGCCGGACGGCGGCATCGAGCGGCTGGTCATCAACTTGATCGTCGCCGTGATTGGCGCGGTCATCATCATCTATCTGGGGCGGATGCTGGGACGCAGCGCCCGCCGCTGAATCGGATTGCTCAGTGGCGCTGACCATCCGCGCGAAGCTGCGCGAAGAACGCGCGGATATACTGCGCCGCTTCGTCAGCCAGCACCCCGGTTGTGACCGCGACCTGGTGGTTCAACTGCGGGTGCTGGAGGATGTTCATGAGGCTTCCCCCTGCTCCGGCTTTGGGATCGACCGTTGCGTAAACCAACCGGGGCAGCCGCGCCAGCACCATCGCTCCGGCGCACATCGTACACGGCTCCAATGTGGAGTAGAGCGTAACCCCTTCTAAGCGCCAATAACCGACCGCTTGGGCTGCCTGACGCAGCGCGATCATCTCGGCATGGGCGGTCGGGTCCTGGTCGAGTTCGCGGCAGTTATGGCCGCGTCCGATGACGATGCCCTCGCGCACCGCCACTGCCCCAATGGGAACATCGCTGTGTTCCAGGGCGGCCAGCGCCTCGTCCAGCGCCATCCGCATGAAATGCGCGTCATCGTTCACGGGTCGATCCGGCTGTCTTCTTCATCGATTTGGCTCAAGGCTTTGTTACGTGCCCGATCCAGGAAAGTCTCGGTGGTACGCATCTTGTCGGCAGCCCGCCGATCCGTCGATGCGGGTAAGCGCCGGGCAGCCCAGCGGCCTTTCGCCCGGCGGAACAGCACCTCGGTCAACGTCAACCCCGTCAGCAGCCCGGCGGAAGCCAGCAGTCCGGTCTGCGCGGCGGAATCCACGCCATCCACATAACCGTCTACCTTGAAGTAGTACACCACCCCGCCGCCCGTTGAATTCACCATCTGCTCGAAATCCGGCGCGACCATCGTATCCACGCGCACGTACAACCACAAGGGGCGGCCCAATTCTTGCGCCGCGACGACATAATCAGCGATCTGATCGACCTCACGCCCTCGATAGAGCAGGTTCTCCCGATTCTTGGACTCGGCAATGAAGTTGGGGCCAATGAAATCCGGCACACGGTAGGTCGAGCCGAGGGACTGCACCGGAAGACAGACATTGCATTCGCCCGGCTTACGAGCGACCGTCTGGCAGAAGCACTGGCGCTGATCCGACTCATTGTTGTTCGGGAGGCCCAGATCGTTCGCCAGAATGCGTTCGCCTTCGGAGCCAATGACCTGGCGTGCCCCATCCATCGCGGGCACTTCACTGGAGTAACGCCGCCGGGTGGGATTCGGCGCGGTGATATTCAGGAGCAGGACAATCGAAATGACGCAGCCCAGGATCAGGGCCAGTTGAAGCAGTCGCAGAGTGCGTGTGATTTTCATCCAATCGTATCCTCGTCCAACCGCATCACATCGGATGCTTACTATCGAGGATACAACGGCTTTGCCTCAAAAAAGGCTTAACTGCTGCGGCGCGTCGTCATCGTTGTTGGCGGGTGACTCTTCCTCGATGAACGCGGCCTCGTCCATGCCCGGCGGCGTTTCAAGCTCTGGCTCGTCGTCGATCATCGCCTCGGCGGGTTCAACCGACGGTGTAGCGACGGCGAAGGAGCGCACCATCTCGGCATCCGGCACAAAGTCCGCCCCGGCATCATCGACGTGCATGGTGGCGCGGACTTCCATCTCGGCCATCTGCGACTCGTCGAAGCCGGCCTGCTGCATCACCACCCGCAGCGTTGGCCGGGTGACGTGATCGCGGCTGCGGACGACGTGGACGTAGTGCGCCTGAAGGCATTCCCGCCAATCGTCTCCAAAGATATTTTCGGACATAATCTCCGCTCCCTTCTCACATTAAACCAGGCTGCTCGTAACCCGTACCGCGCACATCGTAGGCCTGCTTCCAGGCCGGGATATCCACCTGGAGATTGAATCGATCCCGCAGCCGTCCGGCCAGAGCATTGGACGCTTCCAACTCGCCATGCACCAGGAAAACCCGGCGCGGTTTGCGCTGCATGGCCTCAACCCAGGCCGAGAGTTCGTTCTGGTCGGCGTGGCCGGACAGCCCGTTCAACACCACCACCTGAGCATTATTATGATACTTCTCTCCGAAGATGCTGACGACTTTCTCGCCATCCACCAGCCGCCGCCCCAGCGTATCCGGGGCCTGCCAGCCGACGATCAGCACGGTCGTGCGCGAATCTTCGATGTTGTTCTTGAGATGATGCAGGATGCGCCCGGTCTCGGCCATGCCGCTGGCGCTGATGATGATGGCCGGCTCGCGCATGAAGTTGAGCTGCTTGCTGTCTTCGACCGAGCGGGTGTAATGCAGATTGGCGAAGCCGAAGGGGTCGCGCTTGCTGCCACTCTCATTGATGAATTGGCGCGTCTCGGCGTCGAAGCATTCAGGATGCGAGCGGAACACATCGGTCGTGTTTACAGCCAGCGGGCTGTCCACATAAATCGGCAGCCGGGGAATATCGCCTTTGGCGGCCATCTCGTTGAGCATGAATACCAACTGCTGCGTCCGCCCGACGGCGAAGGCCGGGACGATGATCTTGCCGCCGCGCCGGTAAGTGGTGTTGATGATGCGCTCGACCTCTTTGCTCATGTCCGTGGCCGGATCATGGCTGCGGTTGCCGTAGGTGCTTTCCATGATGAG
The DNA here is from genome assembly GCA_016788965.1 of Anaerolineae bacterium. GTDB lineage: Bacteria > Chloroflexota > Anaerolineae > Aggregatilineales > Phototrophicaceae > CFX2. The sequence goes on from JAEUQZ010000321.1 coordinate 2,732, forward strand.
GATGTCCGCCGAGTCGGGTAGCTGCGGATCGCGGATGATGGGGATACCCTTGCGTCCGATGTCTCCGCTGAAGACCAGCCGCACGTCCTTACGGGAGTCCTGGTCTTCGATATCCAGGATGACGCTGGCGCTGCCCAACATGTGCCCTGCGTCGATGAACGTCACCAAGATGCCGGGGGCAATCCTGCGCGGACGGCTGTAGCCCTGCGAAGTGAAATAATCCAGGCTGGCCGCCGCGTCCTCCTGGGTGTAGATCGGCTCCACGGGCGGCAGTCCGCGCTTGGCGTTTTTCTTGTTGACGAACTCGACATCCCTTTCCTGGATGTGTCCGCTGTCCATCAGCATCACCGCGCACAGATCACGGGTGGCATGGGTACACACAATGTCGCCGCGAAAGCCGCTCTTCACCAGGTTGGGGATGTTGCCGGAATGGTCGATGTGGGCGTGGGAGAGTACCAGCACGTCGATCTTGCTGGCATCAAAAGGAAGATTCCGGTTGCGTTCGGTCGATTCGCTGCGCTTGCCCTGGTACAGCCCACAGTCCAGGAGGATGCGCTGGCCGTTCACTTCGACGAGGTGCTGGGAGCCGGTTACGGTTTGGGCCGCGCCATAAAACGTCAGTCGCATAAAAGAAAATCCTTACATCAACTGTTCGCTTACGCTGCCGAACGATTGTACCCTCCGTTTGCCTTTCGCCCCATCACTGAATCTTAACGTTGGTTTCGCTCAATGCGACCGGTTTACGGCTGCGGGTTGGTTTTCTGAATCACGTCCAGCAGTTCCAGCCCGTAGGCTTGCAGCCGCCACGGGCCGAGTCCTTCGATGTCGCGCAGATCATCCAGGGTTTGCGGCGCTTTATAGGCCAGCCCCCAGAGCGTGTCCTTCGAGACGATCACGTCCGACTCGACGCCGCGCTGTTCGGCACGCATCCGGCGCCAGTCACGCAGCGCCGTGAATCGTTCTGCCACCAGGGGATCGATGTCCGGTGGGCGGCTCGGCGGGCGCGGTATCGTGCCGCTGCGCCCCCGTTCGACTGCCGCCAGGATTTGCCGCCCGTAGCGGCGGGCATTCGACGGCCCAAATCCCTTCAGGTCGCTGAGGTGATCGACCGTCACAGCGTGCATCTCGGCCATGGCGATCATCACCTTGTCGGTGAATACCTTGAACGGCGGACAGTCGCGCTCCTCGGCCAACCGCTCGCGCAGCAGGTACAGCTCCCGCAGGATCGTCATCTGCCGCCGCGTCAAATCGGCGGGGATGCCGATCTTCCAGTAGCCATCGGGATCGAAGCCGTGTTCCGCCGCCGGAACGTCGGTCGCTTCGGCAAAGGTTTCCTGCGCTTCGATGGTGCGCCCGCCGCGTTCGAGTTCGTTCGCCAGGCAGTCGCGCAGGGGCAGCAGGAAGTGGGTATCCATCTGGGCATAGTGGAGACCGTCTTCGGTCAGCGGGCGCTGCCCCCAATCATCGCGCTGGTGACTCTTGTCCATCTCCACGCCCAGGAAATCGGCCAGCAGCCGTCCCAGCCCGACCTGCTTCAGCCCGCAGATCCGCGCCGCCACCATCGTATCGAACAGATTGTTCAGCGTGAAACCATAATCCCGCTTCAGGCACATCAGGTCGTATTCTGCCGCGTGGAAGACCTTCTCGATGCGCGGATCGGACAGAATTTCGCCTATCGGAGTCATATCCCCAATCCGCAGGGGATCAAGGATGTAATCCTGCTGACGGGTGGAAATCTGCACCAGGCAGACGCGCTCGCGGTAGGCATACAGGCTGTTGGACTCGGTATCGAAAGCAATCTGGGGTTCAGCGGAGAGTTGATCGACCAGCCGCTGCAGGTCGCGGTCATGGTCGATGTATTGGGCAGGGGGCAGCGACAAACGCATCACAGCCACTTTCGCTTACGGAAATACAGCAGCATTGTTCCGGCAATCGTCACCATCAAAACGAGGACAACTATAAAAGCATCGGGATGTTCGCTCAAGGGCAAGTTGATGTTCATCCCGTAGATTCCAGAGACCAGCGTCAGCGGCAGCATAATCACCGAGATGACCGTCAGCACCCGGATCACCTCGTTGATGCGGTGGCTGACCAGCGTATCCGCCGTCTCCGCCAAACCGACGATGACCTCGTAGTCTTCATCGATGATGTTCCGCGCCGCGTTGAGATGATCGATGGTGTCGCCGAAGTAGTCTTCCAGGTCTTCGCGGATCACCGGGTGTTCGGTGTTGGAAAGCTGCTCGACCACCGGAACCAGATGCCGGATGATCCGGCGCAGCGCGATGATGTCGCGTCGCAGCAGCGCGATCTCGCGGATGATCGCGCGGGGGTTGCCCTCGAACAGGTTGTCCTCGATGCGGTGGATGTTGATATCGACCTTTCGCAGCATCGGGAAGATGTAATCGACCAGTTGGTCGAGCAGACCGTAGAAGGCGTCGTTCGCGCCTTTGCCCACCAGCTTGTGCCGCTCTTCCGTATATAACTCGCAGCGAGCATACGTCCGCACCAGCGGCTTGAGCGAGCCGTCATGCACTGTCACCAGATAGTTCCGTCCGACAACGAATTCCACCTCGGATGCCCGCGACAGGCGGTGAATGGCATCCCACACCGGGAAATGAAGGACGACGAATAGATAATCGTCTTCTTCATCGACTTTGGGACGTTCGATCTGGCTGAGCAGGTCTTCCAGGTTCAGCGGGTGAATCTGTGGATACTTCTCCCCCAGTTTCTGGACATCGACAGGGTTGGGCTGCACGATGTTCGTCCAGACGAAGCGGCTGCACTGGAGTTCAAATACGGCCATGATGCGCCTTCCTCTGTGTGGGTACGGAAGATCGTTTCGCCTCCTTGATTATCCTCCCGCGCCAATGCCGCAGGCAACCTGTTGGTGGCGTTTTTCAACACGTTCACCGGGTACACAGCCCCTCAAAAGCCCTGAAAAAGACCGTGATCTCGTTTTGACACCCCTTTGCGCTTGTGATATATTTTACAGACGGTGAAGCCCCGTACCGAACCTTTTTTGCGTCCCGTGCCCAATGCGCCTGAATGTTCATGAGAAAGTACGTGCTTTTTCGTGAATGTGCGCTAAACTATCGCCGTTTTCTGTCTGTCAGGTTGTTCAGGGAGATGCAGGAATGGCTGCAACGAGTGTGACCAAGGCGCAGGTGGAAAAACCCGCCAAGCCACAAGCCGCGGTCGAAATTACCCCGCCGAGTCGCCGTGAGTTCTTGTATTACATCTGGGGCGCGTCCATCGCCCTCATCCTCGGACAGACCACTGCCGGGTTGATCTGGTTCGCGCTGCCGCGCTTCAAGGCGGGTGAATTCGGCGGCATCTTCTCCTTCAGCGGCGAGAATGTGCCGGAAGCCGGCGCAGCCCCCTCCAACATTCCGTCGGGTCGCTTCTGGCTGTCGAACCCTACGGGTGAAGGCTTTGTGGCGCTCTACGGCGTCTGCACGCACCTCGGCTGCTTGCCCAAATGGGTCCCCACCAACCAACGCTTTGAATGCCCC
>JAEUQZ010000322.1 GCA_016788965.1 Anaerolineae bacterium
GACGATCCGGCAGCGAGGGCGTTTGCTGGGGGATATTGTCGCGGCGGTGCGATCCGGGAAGAAAACGCCCATGCGGGCGTGAAAGACAAAGAGGAATTCCACCACAGAGACACAGAGGCCATGCAGAGGATTCACTCGAAGAGGGAGGGGTCGATCCGCACGAAGGTCGAGTCGCCGAGGGCGGTGATTTCGCCTTCAGGGCCGAGTTCGCAGTGGACGCGGGTCTTGCGCCCCACCTGGCCCTCGACCCAGGCGCGGAGGTGGATCGTCCGATCCATCGGGGTCGGCTTGAGGTACTTGACGCCGAGCGATCCAGTGACCGAGGCGATGAGCGGGAGCGTACCGGGTTCGCGGCCTTCGGCTTTGTAGCCAAAGGCCATGGCCGTCCAGTTGGAATGGCAGTCGATCAGGGAAGCGATCATGCCGCCGTACATGGCGTTCCTGAAGCCGGACGTGAAGCGGGCTGGCGGATCAAAGCGGCAGACGACAAAGCGGCCATCTTCTGACCAGTAGCTTTTGATGTGCAGCCCTTCGGGATGAGCCGGGCCGCAGCCGTAACAGTGCCAATCGGGGAAGCAGATGTCTTGCAGCGATTCAGGCATGGGAGTCCTCATCGGGTTCATCATCAGCGACGGCCCAGTCGGGGAGCGGTTCGCGGTGGGTGATCCATTCGGAGGGTATGCCCTCCTGACCGACCGACAGGGCGACGATGCCACCGGCCATCGCGCAGAGGGTATCCGTATCGCCGCCCGCAGCAATGCCCGACCAGACGGCATCGGTGTAGGCTTTGAGATGCCGAGCGGCAATCCACAGGGCGAGGGGGACGGTATCCTGGGCAGAAACCTGCTGCCCTGCGCCGAGGGTTTCGGCGGCTGCCTCCAGGGTAGTCTCTGCTGAGAGATCGCGGGCGCGGCGCAGTCCGGCGCGGACATCGCTTTCGGGGACGTGTTCCAGCACGGCATCCAGGAATTCCGCAGGCGGCGGAGTACGATCCCGGAACCGCCAGGCCAGCGCGGAGGCTACCGCGACCGCCACGGCTCCGGCGATGCCTTCGGGGTGGGCGTGAGTGACTTCACAGGAACGGCGGGACTGCTCCACGACCTGGGGGAGGTCATCCGCGAAATAGGCGCCGACTGGGGCGACGCGCATTGCACCGCCATTCCCCCAGGACCCCTGCCCGCCAAAGACGCTGAATGAGGCTTCACGCCAGTGCTGGCCGTTGAGGATGGCATGGACGAAGCGGTGAATGGAGGGGCCGTAGCCGCGCCCGCGTTCATAGTAGCCGGCGAAGCTGACAGCGAGTTCGTCCTGGTGAATAAAGCCGTGCAGACGCAGGGTCTCGTAGATGCTGAGCGCCATGCTGGTGTCATCGGTGTAGTGCCAGGGGGCCGAGGGCAGGCGGCGATCCGCGAGAAAGGCGGCGGCCAAACGGTCATTGAACTCGAAGAAGCCGCCGAGCGCGTCGCCGACCGAGAGGCCTTCCAGCGCGAGGCGGGCGCGCGCCAGCCGTTCTGCATCCAAAGTCGATGAACCCCCACTGGTTAACGATTGAACGCCCATTATAATGCGAATCTACAGCGAATCACGGATTCGATGATCCTCACCCCCAACCCCTCTCCATTGCATGGAGAGGGGCGAAAGCCTATACAACAGCGTCAGGGGTTCAAGCATGGGGATCATTGTTTGAGATGGACTGAATTGTCGGTTCTTCACAGCATTGAGCGAGATGGATTCCCATGCAACGAATCGTCCTGAAAGTTGGCACGAGTACCCTGACCAACGGCACGGCGCAAATCAACCGACAGCGGATGCTGGAACTGGTTCAGCAGATGGCGCGGTTGTACCAGAAGGGGCACGAAGTGGTGCTGGTGACCTCGGGGGCGATGGCGGCGGGGCGGGAACGGTTGGGATTTCCTGATCTGGGGCGGTCGGTTCCGGCCAAGCAGATGCTCAGCGCGATTGGTCAGGGTCGGCTGATGCACCATTACAGCCAGCTATTCGACCTGTTCGAGATCGTGGTTGGGCAGATACTCCTCACGCGGGACGATCTGAGCGACCGGGCACGCTACCTGAACATCCGGGATACGCTCAGCACGCTGCTGGAACACCGGATCATCCCGATCATCAACGAGAACGATACGACGGCTACCCACGAAATCCGCGTCGGGGACAACGACAACCTGTCGGCGCTGGTCGCCAACCTGCTGGAAGCTGATCTGCTGATTATCCTGACGGATCAGCCGGGGTTGTTCACGGCGGATCCGCGCAAACATGCGGACGCGGAACTCGTCGCCGAGGTGAAGCAGATCGACGACGAGACGTATGCGCTGGCCGGGGGCGCGGGTTCGACGGTGGGCACGGGCGGCATGGTGACGAAGATTCAGGCGGCGCAGCTTGCCAGCCGGAGCGGGGTGCTGACGGTGATCGCCAGCGGGAAAGCGCCGGAGGTGATCCAGCGAATCGCGGCGGGGGAGAATGTGGGGACGCGGTTTCTGCCTGTCACGGGATCGATTGAAAGCCGCAAGCGATGGATGCTGGCGGAGAAACCGCACGGCCGAATCCACATCGATGCCGGGGCAGCGCGTAAGCTGGTGAAAGGCGGGGCCAGTCTGCTGCCCGTGGGGATCACGCGGGTGGAGGGGGGATTCGAGCGCGGGGAACTGGTAGGGGTGGCGGGGCCAGATGGACGGCTGATCGCGCACGGGTTGACGAGTTACAGCAGCAGGGATGTCCAGCGGTTATGCGGGGTGAAGAGCAACCGCATCGGGGAGATTCTGGGGTATAGTTATGGGGATGCCGTCATCCATCGCAACAACCTTATTCTGCTCAGTTGAGACAGGATTACGTATGCGAACCCTGCCGCACGTTGTGCTGACCGTGGTTTTCATCGGTGTGCTGCTGTTGAGCGCCCTGCCCGCCGCCGCGCAAGCAACCACGCCCACGCCGGCCCCCTCTCCTGAAGATGCCGACCGCGTGGTACAACTGCGGGATGAACTGGATCGCGCAGAGGCGGCGGTCGATCAGGCGTTCAGTCTGCTGAATCTGTTCGAGGGGATCGGGCTGTTCGTCACGCTGATTCTGGGCGCGGTCGGTCTGGCCGGGCCGGTGTATACCTGGCTAGCGGGACGGCGCGTCCAGCGGGCTACCGATGAAATCGAGAAAACGAGAGCGACGACCAAGCAGGAAATCGAAGATACGCGCAGCGAGGTCAGCGTCCAACTGGCGGAATCACGCAAACTCCAGGAACTCATCAAGGAACTTGAGACGAGATTGACCGAAGCGACGATGGAGTTCAAGCGGGACAGCACGGGGATGAAGACGGATGTGCAGGATGCTCTGGACAAGCTGGAACAGGGCGTCTCGCAGAATCGGGCGGAATTCTCGCGGCTGCGAGCGGAGTTGAGCGCCAGCGCCGAGGCCCAGACCGCGCGGACGACACGGGCACTGATGGGGCAATCGCTGCAATCGCTGGCTGACCGGCAGTACCGCGAAACCGACTTCAAGGGCGCGATTGAAACGTATAACCGCGCACTGGATCAGGACGCCTCGAATCCGATCACTCATTACCAACTGGCGTATGTCTACGTCCACAGCGATGTGCTGGACAAGGCCGAGGAACATCTGCACCGGGCCTTACAGATTGACCCCAATCTGGCGCAGGCCACAGCCGCGCTGGGGTATGTGTATCGGCGGCAGGCGGAGAAACTGCCGATGGGGCATCAACGGCTGGAATTGTTCAACAAGGCGGAAGCGCAGCTCCTCAAGGCGCTGGGCATCGCTCCACGCCTGATCGATCAGGACGGCGAGTCGTGGTGGGGATCGCTGGGCGGGCTGTACCGTCGGCAGAAGCAGTACGAGCAGGCGATTCACGCTTACAAAGAAGCCGCCGAAGTGACTCCGCGCTCGTCGTACCCGTTCAGCAATCTGGCGCTGCTGTATGCCAAGACCAGCGACCGGGAGGCGATGCTCAAGGCATTCGAGCAAGTGGAACAGTTGGCGGGGGTCGAAGCGCGGGCGGAAAGCAACAACTACTGGGCCTACAGCGATCTGTTCACGGCGCAACTGGCGCTGAACAAGGTCGAGGAGGCCGACAAGTCGCTCAACTACATCTTCTATCTGATGCCGACAGGGACGACTTATCCGCTGCGGCTGCTGCTGGAAACCTTGCAAGACCTGATGCAAACGCTGGGCGGGCCACAGGCCGCGCCGCATGTGCAGGCGTACATCACGCGGATCGAGGCTTTCCTGGACGATCACACCAACAGCACGATCACGGCTGAACTGCGGCTGATCTCCGAGGCCAGCCAGTTGAATGTGGATCGAGACGGACGCGGGGATGTGTAGGAAGGCGAATGCGGATTGAACCACAGAGACACAGAGGACACAGAGATCATACGGAGGGGATGGGGATTTTCAGGATGGGAGTGGAACGATGTCTGCCTTGTTGTGAGGATGCAGCATGACCATCCGTGAACAAGTGATGACCGCTGATGCCTTCTGGGAATACTGCACCCTGCCAGAGAATGCCGAGCGCCATCTGGAACTGGTCGAGGGGGAGATCATCGAAAGGACTCCATTGGGCGGGGAGCATGGCGAAGTTGCAGGGAACCTGTTCGGCATTCTGTGGAATTACGTGCATGAACACTGGCTCGGCAGGCTGAGTGCTGCTGAGACAGGGTATGTGCTATGGAAGAATCCTGACCCGGACGGGCGCGATACTGTGCGCGCGCCCGATGTGGGTTTCGTGCGGATGGAACGCGCACCGGAGCCGTTTGGAGAACGGTTTGTCCCGTTCGCGCCTGATCTGGCGGTTGAAGTGGTTTCACCAGGGGATGCAGCAGCCGAAATTGAATTCAAGGTGAACCAATACCTGCAATATGGCGTGCAGGTGGTTTGGGTGGTGTATCCGGGGACGCGGGCGGTGATGGTTCATCGACGCGACCGCATCCAACGTCTGACAGAGGATGATGTCCTGGAGGGCGACGAGGTGCTGCCGGGTTTCCAGGTGAGGGTCAGCGCGATTTTTCCGAAGAGGGCAGAGTCAGGATAAGGGAAGCGATTCATGGAGCAGATGATCGAGGCTACGCGAGTCGATCTGGTGGAGATGGGGAAACAGGCGAAAGCCGCGGCGACGCTGCTGGCGAAGGCCACGACGGCGCAGAAGAACGCGGCGCTGCTGGCGCTGGCCGAGGCGCTGGAAGCGCGGACACCCGCGATCCTGGCGGCGAATCGCCTGGACATCGACGAGGCGCGGGCGAACGGCGAGAGCGAAATCTGGATCAAAGACCGGATGGACATGGCGAAGCGCATGGCCGGTATGATCGCGGATGTGCGGAAAGTGGCCGAACTGCCCGATCCGGTCGGCAAGGCGTTCGACGCGCAGACGTTACCAAATGGGCTGCATGTCTCCAAGCGGCGGACTCCGCTGGGGGTATTGGGGGTCATCTACGAGTCGCGGCCCAACGTGACTATCGATGTGGCGGCGCTGGCGCTAAAGAGCGGCAACGCGGTCATCATGCGCGGGGGCAAGGAAGTAATGCGGACGAACCTGGAACTCGTCCAGGTGATCCGGCAGGCGCTCAACGAGTGCGGGCTGCCGCAAGAGGCAGCCCAGTTCATCGACAGCAGCGACCGTCAGTATGTCGGGCAGATGCTCAAGCTGCACGCTTATATCGATATGATTATCCCACGCGGGGGGAATGCACTGCACCAGTTCTGCCGAGAGAACAGCACGATCCCGGTCATCACGGGTGGGATCGGAATCTGTCATTTATTCGTGGACGAGTCGGCCGATCTGGATATGGCGCTGCGGGTGATCCATAACGCCAAGACGCAGCGGCCGGCGGTGTGTAACTCGGTGGAGGTGGTGCTGGCGCATCAGGCGGTGGCGGAGGCGTTCCTGCCCCGGTTAGTGGAGCGATTGGGGCAAGACGGCGTGGTGTTCAAGGCCGAGCCGAGGGCACTAGACGCGATCCACGGCGCGGCTCCTGGGAAGGTCGAGGCGGCCCAGGCCCAGGACTTCGACACCGAGTGGTACTCGTTGATCTTGAGCCTGAAGGTGGTGGATAATCTCGACGAGGCCATCGAGCATATTCGGCTGCACAGTACGCAGCATTCGGATGGAATTCTGACGCGGGATGCCGACCACGCCAACCGGTTCCTGGAC
>JAEUQZ010000323.1 GCA_016788965.1 Anaerolineae bacterium
ATGCCGGTCACGCGGCCATCTACGAGCGGCCGGACGAGGTGAACGCGATGATCGTGGACTATCTGCGGGATTGAACGACAGGCAGAGCTGGAGGCGGCTTCATGACAGATGTATTCATTTCTTACTCGCGGCGGGATAAGGTTTTCGTCCAGAAGATTCATGAGGCGCTGGCGAGTCGGAACAAGGACATCTGGGTCGATTGGGAGGACATCCCCCCGTCGGCAGAGTGGTGGAAGGAAATCCAGAGCGGGATCGAGGCGGCGGATGCCTTCATCTGCATCGTCACGCCCAACTTCGCGCGGTCGGAAGTCTGCCGCCAGGAAGTTGAACACGCGGTGCAGACGCGCAAGCGCTTCGTGCCGATCCTCTACCTGGATGTGACCGAGGCCGACGACCGGCAGAAGATGCACCCGGCCATCAACGCCCACAACTGGGTATTCATGCGCGAGGCCGACGACTTCCAGGCGGGGTTCGGCAAGCTCATGACGGCGCTGGATACCGACCTGGATCACGTCAAGGCGCACACGCGGCTGACGCTGCGGGCGACCGAGTGGGAACGCGAGCAGCGCGACAACAGTAAGCTGCTGCGGGGGAGCGATCTGGCGGAAGCGGAACGGTGGCTGGCACAGGGGTTGAGCAAAGACCCGCGGCCTACCCCGCTCCAATCCGAGTACATCACCAACGGGCGGCGGGCAGCCATCGCGCGGACGCGGACGCTGCTGGCCGGGGTTTCGACGGCGCTGGTGGTCGCTATCGCGCTGGCGATTCTGTCGTTCTTCCTGTTCCAGCAGGCGGAGGCCAACCGCGCCCTGGCCGACTCGAACGCGGCGACCTCGGCGGCGAACGCCGTCCGGGCGGATAACAACGCCAGCACATCGGATGCCAACGCGCTGCGGGCGGACAACAATGCCAGCACCGCCGACGCCAACGCGGTGATCGCGCGGCAGAACGCGGCCACGGCAGTTTACGAGGAGAGCCGCGCCCGGTCACTGGCGCTGGCGGCCCAGGCCGAAGCCCTGACGGCCAGCGACCTCTCCGAGCGGCCGGTGCTGCTGGGGTTGGCGGCGCTGGATGCTTATCCGTATACCTGGCAGGCAGAACGCGCCCTGGGCATGGCGGTCTATGCCAGCCGCGCCCGCGCCCTCTTCGACCCAGAGGCTACGGTGACATCGGCGCGGTTTTCGCCGGACGGCAGCCAGATGCTGATCGCTACCATCCCCGGTGGAGCGCAAATCTGGGATGTCGCAACCAGCCAGATGATCCGCGCGCTTGACCCGGAAATGGGGATGACCAGCGCGACCTGGTCGCCAGATGGATTGTGGATCCTCACCACCGATCTGAACGGACAGGCACGCATCTGGGAAGCGGCAACCGGACAGATGCAGATGGAAGTGACGACCGATCCGAACCTGGTCAGGGCGGCCTGGTCGCCGGAGGGCACACGGGTCATCACGACCAGCCGCGACTCGACGGCGACGGTGTGGAGCGTGGTGACGGGCGATGAGGTCTTTACGCTGGAGGGACATGCCGCCAGCGTGACCCAGGCGGCCTGGTCGCCGGACGGCAGCATGATCGTCACGGTCAGCGAGGACGCCAGCAGCATCCTCTGGGACGCCGCGACGGGCGAGAAAGTGTTCGATCTGTTCGGCCACTGGGCAGGGATTACGGCGGTGGCCTGGTCGCCGGACAGCGCCCATTTCGCCACGGTCAGCAGCGACAGCACGCTCCGTGTCTGGGATGCGAACGGGGGTTTCCAGCAGTCCCGGGGCGATTACACCACTTCAATGGAGTCGGTGGTGTGGTCGCCGGATGGACAGTTCATCGCTACGGGGAACCGGGATTACGCCACCACCATCTGGAACCCGTGGACCGGGGTCATCGTGACCAGGATTTATGGGCACACCAACAACATCACGACCATCGATTGGTCGCCGGATGGGGCGCTGCTGGCGACGGGCGGCTGGGACGGGACGGCGCGGCTGTGGGATGCAATTCCGGGCCGCGAACTGATCGACTTCGAGGGACACCGGCAGTCGATTCAGGCTGTCAGTTGGTCGCCGGATGGCACACTGCTGGCGCTGGCCGATGCCAACAACAAGGCGATCATCCTGGACGCGGAGACGAAGATCGTTCTGAGTCAGCTCGTCCGGCATGAAGGTACGATCCACGCTGTGGACTGGTCGCCAGATGGCTTCGAGATCATGACCGCCAGCGCGGACGGATCGGTCATATTCTGGGATGTCGGGACGGGCATCCCCCTCTCCAGCCTGTATCCTGACGGCGGTGAGGTGTACAGCGCGAGGTGGTCGCCGGATGGAGCGTTCGTCGTCACGGCGACGGAGGACGGCATCGCCCGCGTCTGGGACGTCATGGAGGGGACGGTGCTGCACAGCCTGGGAGAAGGCGGCAGCCTGCTGATGGAAGCACGGTGGTCGCCGGACGGCACGCGCATCGTCACGGCCAGCGAAGACGGCACGGCCGTCGTTTGGGATGTGGAGAGCGAAGAAGCGTTGGTGACGTTCGAGAATCACGGCCAGTGGGTGAACAGCGCCGATTGGTCGCCGGATGGCAGCCAGATCGCCAGCGGCGCGGACGACAACACTGTGCGAATCTGGGATGCGGAGACGGGCGAGGAGATCAGCGTCCTGGTTGGATACAGCGCCTTCGTCAGCGTGACGCGCTGGTCGCCAGATGGTGAAGCCGTGTTGAGCGCCAGCGAAGACGGCACGGCCATCATCTGGGATGTGGCGACGGGCGAAAAACGCCTGACCGTCGGAATTCGGGAACTGCCCATTTACTCGGCAGGCTGGTCGCCGGACGGGACGCAGTTCATCATCGGCGATGCGACCGGTATGGCACTGATCTATGATGCCCAGACCGGGGAGGAAATCAGCCGCATGACCAACCCGGCCAAATTCGGGCTGCGGTCGGTGGCCTGGTCGCCGGACGGGTTGAAGCTGGTTTCATCCGGCGTGGATGGAACAGCGCGACTCTGGGACGTCCAGACCGGGCTGGAACAGCTTCGGCTGGTGGGGCATGAGGGTAGGCTGATGGCGGCCACATGGTCACCGGATGGCAGCCGCATCGCCACGGCCAGCGAGGACGGCGTGGCTGTGATCTGGAACGCGGCTACCGGAGACGGTCTGCATGAACTGATTGGGCACAGCGATCAGGTCACCAGCGCGACGTGGTCACCGGACGGGAGGCTGGTCGTCACTGGCAGCCTGGACAACCGAGCGATTATCTGGGATGCCCAGACCGGGGAACGGCTGCGGACGCTGGAAGGGGGCCACGAGTCCTACAACGGAATCTACGAGATCGCCTGGTCGCCAGATGGCAGCCGCATCGTCACCACCGGAAGCGACGCCAAAGCCGTGATCTGGGACGCGAATACCGGCGAGGTTCTTAAGACACTGGTGGGTCACGATGATGCCCTGACGGGAGTGTCCTGGTCGCGGGATGGCAAGCGGATTCTGACCGGCAGTTTCGACCGCACGGCGCGAATCTGGGATGCCGAAACCGGCGAGACGCTCATGACCCTGACCGGGCACACCGACTCGGTATTCGGGGTCGATTGGTCGCCGGATGGGACGCGGGTGGTCACGGCCAGCGGCGACCAGACGGTACGGGTCTGGGAGGCCAGCAGCGGGGTCGAACTGCTGAACCTGCAGGTCGGGGCCGGGACCGATTCGATCAACAGCGTGGATTGGTCGCCGGACGGCGGCCTCCTGGCGGTCGCCACGGCCGATGGGGCGCTCCAGGTATGGGCCGTATGGCCGACGCTGGAGGCGCTCCGGGAGACGACGCAGAACTGCTGTAGCTTCCGCCCCCTGACGGCGGATGAACGGGCGCGGTATGGTCTGCCGTGAGGCGTTACCCGGCCATGAAATGGCCGGACTGGAACTCCCAGCGGAGCTTCGCGCATAACGCATGATCCTGGTCGGAAGACCAGCGATCGAAGCAGAGCGGGGATAGGCAGTCCCGGACAGGCAGAAGCTCGTCCGCCCATCTCGTACTGCCTACCCCCATTGCCAATTGCCCTCGGCTCAGCCGCTGCGGAGGGCGCGGACTTCGCGCTCCAGCCAGAGGATTTTGCGAGCCAACTGGATCAGCAGAACATCCTTGCCGTCGAAGTCGGCCAGACGGAGTTCATCGGCTCCGGCCTCGCCGCGCGACTGCTGGAGCTTGATGGCGCGGTCGGCGGCGGCCTGCTGATCGGGGGTCAACTGCGCCGGGTCGTGCGTTTCGACGAGACGACGCGCCTGATTGACCTGCGCGGGTTTGACCGAATCGGCCAGACAGAGCGTCACGCGCTGGCCGTCGCAGTCCAGCGCCAAAGATGTCCGCGCCGAGCGCGGCGCGTAAAGCCGCATCCAGCGCGGCGACATTGACCTCGGCGGGCACATCGATGAGGACGGTTTTCATGGGTTAGGTCTCCTTCGCCCACAGTTGGGCAATCGTGCCGAAATTGGTTCCGTAGAGGATGAATGTGCCGCCGGCGCTGACCAGCGCCCGCAGCGTGATGGTGTGCGCTCCGGCGGGTTTGGCGGCGATATACCAGTTGAAGCCGATGGTGTGTACCGCCCCGGCCAGCAGGCAGCCCTGCATGAGGACTGCGCCTTGCTGCACCCCATCCACCGCCAGCGCCATCTGGCCGAACTGCCCGGCGCCGGAGAAGCTGACGTTGATGACCAGGCTGACTTGCAGCGCCCCGCCCGCCGTGGTCAGGTTGAGCGAGGCAACATCCACGAAGGCGCTGCTGGTGATGCTCTGGGTGGTGGCGAGTGTGGTGACGGCCTGCGGGGGCGTCTTGAGCCAATCCAGATTGTCGCGGATGTGGCTGTTGAGCATGGCGGCCGTGGCGAGTTCGCCGACAGCCCAGGTGCGGGGTGGTGTCCAAACAGCAGTCATGAGTTGATCCTTTCGATAGATCGTTGAACGAAATCAGTAGGCCAGCAGGCTGGTTTGATCCAGGCGGCTGGTTTCGATCACCCAGAAGGCGCTGGCAGCGGCGGGTTCGAGCAGCCAGCGGGCGGTATGCCGCGCCCCGCCCAGTTCGACGCGGTGTTCTTCGGCAACGATGAAGTAATCGCCGCTGTGCCCGGTCTGCGATTCGCTGATGCTGATGCGGTCGAAGAGCGTCCGCGCCAGGATGTGCGGGCGGTGGGCCGGGCCAGAGAGGGTTAGGCTGCGAGCGAGGCCGCGCGGCTGGCTGCGCCGGGCCATCTCGTAGCGCGCCAGCGAGTCGGCGGCGTCGATAGCGCCCAGGGCGGGCGTCTCGACGCGGTAGGTATGCAGGCCGTGGCGGTTCAGGCTCGTCCAGTCGGTGGCTTCCACGGTGAGCGGATCGCCGAGCAGGATGGGCGTGCCGCGCAGCCGCGCCCCGGCCAGCAGATAGATGGGCAGCCCGACCAGATTGCGGAGGTCGAGGATGGCGGCGGAGGCACTGGCTTCGACCAGGGTGATGAACAGGCCGCCGGTCACATCCGCCCCGGAGCCATCGGCCAGCAGGTTGGCCTGATAGTCGAGGTAGGCGACGGGTTTGAGGACCTCCAGCGCCCCCTGGGGACGATCCGCCGCGTCACGATAGCGGGCGATGATGCGCCGCGCCCCGCCCTCGCCGGGATCGATGCGCTGGGGGGTATCCAGCCTCCAGAGGACACTGCCGGCCGCGCCGATGCTGCGCGGGGTGATCTCCACCTGAACCCGATTGGCGAAGTCCGCGCCGTAGGCGTAATCCAGGGCGACGGCGCTGTCGCTGAAGGTCGCGGCGGGCGTGGTGGTGAGCAGCATGTGATGGCGGTTGTGGAAGACCATCTGCCCGTCGCGGTTGGCGAAGAAGCGCCCGCGTTCGCTGGCGGTCATCTCGGCGATGGCGTCGATGGCCGGGAGGCCGTCGTCCCAGGTATCGCCGCAGTAGGAGAAGACGCTGATGCCCGCCTCGGCCACTGGAGCGACGCTCCCGCCCAGGCGGGTGTTGACGCCGATTTCGGACTGACCGCCGACTTCCACCAGCCAGCGGCCTTGCAGCGGATAGGGGCGCAGCGGCAGCGCGTTCAGCACGGCAGCGATGCCCTGGTCGGCGCGGATGTTGGCCTGGGCGGGCAGCCGGACGCGATGCTCGGCCAACTGCGCGTCCAGGCTGCGGGCGTGGA
>JAEUQZ010000324.1 GCA_016788965.1 Anaerolineae bacterium
GGAAATCCCGGACGCCAAGAATGGCGTCCCTACGAAGGCGGTGTGTAAGGGAAGCGTGCGTCTATTTTCAAGGGAGACGCAAAGGGCGCAAAGATCATATGAGGATTCTTGCGTTGGCGGAAAATAAGGCATAATGGATGGGGGGGGCGAACAAATGTGCGCCCCTCTATGCTATCCAGGCATTGGAAAGGACATAAGGCGATGATTCAGCCCCCGAAGCCCGATGAATACTTTGAATACTATGGCGGCTATATCCGGTTTGTGCCAGCGGGCGCGGATGTGTTCGCATTGATGGCGGCGCAGCCGGAGGAACTGCGGACGCTGCTGCGCTCGGTCAATGAGGCACAGGCCGAGGTTCGTCCCGCGCCGGGTGAATGGAGCATCAAGGAGGTGCTGGGGCACATCACCGACACCGAGCGGGTGATGTCTTACCGCGCCCTGTGGATCGCGCGCGGGAACACCACGCCGATACCGGGCTTCGATCAGGACGACTTCGTGCGCGCGACGGATTTCAACCGCCGCAGCCTGAGCGATCTGCTGGACGAGTTCGCCTTCCACCGCCAGGCGAATCTGCTGTGCTTCCGGCCGCTGACCGAGGCGGAGATCGACCGGCGCGGGACCGCCAGCGGCTATCCGTTCAGCGTGCGGGCGCTGCTGTACATCCTACCGGGTCATGTGATGCACCACATCGAGAGCCTGAAGCGGGATTATCACGTCGGGGGGTGAGTAGGGATCAGGGATTGGGGGTTAGGGATTAGGGAAGATAAGACAAGACGAACCACAGAGGACGCGGAGAACGCATAGGAATACAGAGGGGGCGAGGCCGAGGGGTAAGGGAAGCTCACCCCTCATGGCTGCGCGGCTGGGGTTATCGACCCAGGATGACCACAATCCAGACGTACAGCACGACAATGTTGATGACGGTGGCCGGAAGCGCAAGCCAGCCGCCATATCTCCACCACTGCGACCAGGAGAGTTTCGCTCTGGCGTTGGCGATGATGTTGGCCGCTGATCCGATGGGGGTGCTGTTGGCGGCGACCACGCCTGTGGCGAGGAGCGTGAACCAGAGGACGGTGACGGGAAGCCCCAGAGTCTCAAGCTGAATGATGATCCCGCTGATGACGGCGATGGCGATGACATTGTCCATGATCGCGGTGACAATGCCTCCAATGAGGGCGATGACGAGAACCCAGACGAGAACGTTGGTCCCGATCACATCGAACAGAGAGGTCGCTACCAGCTCCGTGATTCCGGTTGCTTCCAGAACATGGGCAATGGCGAACAGGAAGACGATGAACAGCAGGGCTGACCAGGGCAACTGCTTTAGCAGCCCTTCATTGTGCCGGCTGTATGAACTGGCAACATGTAAGGTGATGCTCCACAGGAGGATGCCAAACAGTCCGAGGCTGCTGGAGGCATCCAGACCCAGGGCCGTGCCGAGCGGCTGCGAACCGACCAGCCCGACAACGCCGAAGATGAAGAGCGTATGCAGGATGGCGGTGGGCGGTTTGGGATGGCTGACGACACGCGCTTCCTGATCGGTATTCACCTCGACGATTTCATATTCACCCTGGGCAGGCGTGCCCATCTGCTCCAGCTCGTCGAAGTCAGCCTGCGAGACTTCAATCTTTCCGAAATCTCTGACCAGGGCCGGATAAAAGAGCCGCTTCAAGGCGATGTAGCCGACCAGCGTAAGCACTGCGGGAACCCAGGTGAACTGAATGAAGTCGATGGCGGTGAACCCGGCAATACTGGCAACGGCAATCCCTACCGGGTTCCCCAGCGGCAGCAACTGCGACCCGATGTTGGTCGAACTAACCAGCGATACCGTGGCCTGTCCCCATTCCTGATCGTTCATGAGGAATGTGCCATTCACGTAGCCGATAATGGCGCGAGTCAGGAAGTAGATGATGACAATGGAATTGACCTCATCGATGAGCGCAGCGCTCACGAAGGCGATGGACAGGATCAGAACGAGGAGGCGGGTTCCCTTGAGTCCTTTGGGCAGCAGCCGCTCGATCAGCATCTCGAAATAACCGCTTGAGTACAGGAATTCGACCCAGGTCAGGAGCGCGACGAGCTTGATGAACAGCGCCCACTCGGCCCCTTCAACAAATTCGTCGAAGGTGACAACCTGTGCCGCCAGCACCAGGATGACCGCGCCCGCCGCGAAAGGCAGGCGCTCTTCACCGAACAGGATCGTGCCGATAATGGCTGCGCCGAGCGAGGCCAGCGCGACGGCCATCTGGGGAGACGGCAGGATCAGGCCGCCGAGAAACCAGATAGCTGCCGTGAGTACGGCCCATAACACGATCTTTCTCGGCTGAAATATGCCCATCGCCATGCTGCTCCATTAGCACAAGATGAAACCGTTACTACCTGTTTGAAGCCCTTTATGCCGACGGTACGCTTGAGAGACAAAGAGTAACGTGCAACACCCCTGTTCGCCAGCTATTCAATGAGGGTGAGCATTGCCAGATCATCAATCACTGCGATCTACCGATGGAGGAAAAGCCCCGATGAGTGTTGTATTAGAAACCCTACGACAAGCCTACGCTGTAGCCCAATATGACCTATTTCCTACGCACACCGGGCCGAAGTTGTTGTTCAATGGTGGGTGTCAGTGTTTCGTTTTTGTTACATGAGGTGGAGTACATATGTGGCGTAAACCCCGGTTCTGGTTGGTAATGGTAGCTGTGGCGTTGATGCCCCTGGCAGGCAGTGCCCTGGCAGGCGACAATGATGATGATGGCGATGGCATCCCCAACGGCGATGACTGCTGCCCAACGGTTGCAGGCACTCCGGCTAACTTCGGCTGTCCGGATAATGTGGACCCTGATACGGGCAAACCCGTCGCCGATGACAAAGGCGGCGAAGGCGCGCACGACAGCGACAGCGATGGCGTGTTCGATTTCGTGGATTTCTGCCCGGACCAGGCCGGGACGGGCTTCAACAACGGCTGCCCGGATGGTGTTCCGCCGACCAACAGCGGCAACGTCTCGCAGCCAGTGGTCCCGGTCGTCTGGGAATCGACGGACGTGTGCCTGGTGGCTGTACCCAACGGTGGCAAGTCGGCCAATGTACGTGAGGATGACAGCACCAGCGCGGCGCGCATGGGCCAGTTGAAGGGCGGCGCGCAGTGGTCTCCGGAGTTCATGAAGATCGACGCGAACGGCATGATCTGGTACGCCGGGCCGGATGGCGGCTGGGTAGCAGATGTGGCGGTGATCGATAACGGCCTGTGCGACGATGTGTCGCTGGTCGAGGACGATGCCGTAAGCGGCGTCTGACGCTCGGCAACAGGCAGTCCTATCGGGGCGCGGCGGGTTGGTTCCTGCCGCGCCTTTTGATTCGATATCAAGAACCTGAAGAGGCGGATGAAAATTCCACCACAGAGGCACAGAGCCATACGGAGAGAAGAACGGGGCGACGGATGCGTCGCCCCTGTAAAGCAGGAGCGTGAATTTGGCGAGGGGGATTGACATTTCAATCCATTTCAAATACACTAAAAACATTGTGAACAGTGTTCACGGAAATAGCGTTATCACCATGACAAATGACCACAGCCATACCCGCGCTGAGCGGCTGCGCCAGCGTTCACATGCGCGACGAGACAATGAACGCAAGGAATTACGCCAGCTCATCCTCGATGCCGCAGGCGAGTTGTTTGCCCAGGGCGGGTACGAAGCCTTCTCGCTGCGCCAGGTCGCCGAGCAAATTGGCTACTCGCCAGGGGCGATCTACCGCTATTATGACGACAAAGACGATCTGTTGTTCAACGTGGCCGACGAGGGATTCAAGCGCTTCAGTGCCATGCAGGCTGCCGCCGCGCAGTCTGGCGACAATGCGGGCGAACGGCTGCGGGCAATGGCAAAAGCGTATATCGACTTTGGTCTGCAATACCCAAACTACTATCGGCTCATGTTCATGGAACGCCCTGACCTGCTCTTCAAATCCCGTGAAGCGCAGGCTATGGAATGGTTGAACTCGCTGGGGGCGTATCAGGCCATATTCACGGCGGCGATTCAAGGCGGCGTCCTGCGCGAGGGCAGCCCGGTCGCCATGAGCGATGCGTGGTGGGCGATGCTACATGGAATCGTGGCGTTGGGGATCAGCATGAACTTCCTGCTTGACCCAGAACGGATCAATACGATGATGGAAGCGGGGCTGGACATGTTTTTTCACGGGTTCGGAAACTCGGCCTGAAGATCGCCTACGACGAAGTACGCCCTATTTTTTTACCTGATAGTGAACAGTGTTCACTAAAAGATTTATGTTCACAACACGAGATATGATCGGCACGAAGCACATATATGGAGGTCACTCGAATGGCTACTGACAATCCCACAATTCTCGTTATTGGCGCCACCGGCTACCTAGGCGGCCCAATCGTTCCCCGCTTGCTGGCCGAGGGCTGGCACACACGCCTGTTGGTGCGCGACCCGGACGCCATCCGCGACCGATTCGGCCGTTCGGTCGAAGTGGTGCGGGGTGACGTAACGGATGAGGCCAGTGTTGACCGCGCTCTCAATGGGTGCAGCGCCGTCTACATCTCCTTGCAGGCGCGCATCCCTGCCGAATTTGACCGGGTGGAGCACCAGGGCACGTCCACGGTTGCCAAGATCGCCGCAAGACAGGGTATTGAACGGTTGATTTACCTATCCGGGGCGCTAGTTTCGCAGCAGACCAGCTATGTTCCCCAGGAGGGGGCGAAGTGGCACGCAGAACAGGCTATCGAGCGCTCCGGGGTTCCGTACACGATCTTCCGCCCCACGTATTTCATGGAAAGTCTCCCGCTGAGTGTACGCGGCAAGCGGGCTACGGTGATGGGGCCGGCCACGCGGAAACTCCGCTTTGTGGCCCTGGACGACTATCTGACGCTCGTCATCCAGGCACTGAAGACCCCGGCCAGCGCCAACCAGCGTCTGGATGTATACGGGCCACAGGCGATGACCATGCGTGAGGCGATGGATACGTTCGTCCGATTGGTCGATCCTACACTCAAGGTCTCCCAGACCCCATTTATGATGCTCAGGGTGCTGAATGCGCTGTTCATGCGGGGAGCGCTAACGCCAGTCATCGACCTGGCGGAGATGACGGAGAAATTCGGCGAGAGCGGGACAGGCGATCTGACCACGCGGCTGGTAGGTACACCCTCCACGACGTTGGAACAGTGGTGTGCTACCTACCGCGCCCAGCGCGAGACAGCGTCCTCAATTCGACAGACTGGATAACTTCACGACCAATCCAAAGAACATAGCGGCCAACCGCACCGCAGAAAGGGGAAAGTGTCCAAATGGATCTCAACCGTAAGCTCATGCTCATCACTGGGGCATCCAGCGGCATCGGCGCAGCCACGGCCAAACTCGCCGCACAGGAAGGCGCGCGCGTCGTCCTGGTCGCCCGTTCCGCCGACAAGCTGGCTAAGGTCGCAGGCGAGATCCGAAGCAGTGGGGGCCAGGCTTACACCTACCCTGCCGACCTGACCGACTGGCAAGCGGTCTCCGCGACTGCCGAGCAAATTGCGACGGAATTGGGGACACCGGATGTGTTGTTCAACAACGCGGGCGCGGGGCGCTGGCTGTATGCTGACGAAACCGACTTGTCTGAAGCTGTGGCGATGATGGCTGCGCCGTACTTTGCGGCCTTTTTCATGACGCGCGCCTTACTGCCAGCGATGCTTCAGCGCGATAGCGGACTTATCATCAACATGACTTCGCTGGCGGCATTTCTGACGTGGCCGGGCGCAACCGCTTACACGGCAGCACGCTGGGCAGTTCGCGGATATAGCGAGGCGCTTCGCGCGGATCTCAGTGGAACCGGCGTGCGAACCATGCTGACCTGCTTTGCCGCTGTCCAGAGCGAATACTGGACGAACAACGTCGGCAGCGAAGCGCATATCCCGGCAGCGCAGAAGTCCATCCCGATGTTAAGTCCCGAAGAGGCTGCGCGGGCGATCCTAATGGGTATTCACCAGGATCGGGACTTTGTGACCGCGCCGCGAATGGTCAAGGTCATCATCACGATGAGTCAGTGGTTCCCCGGCTTGATGCGCCGCCG
>JAEUQZ010000325.1 GCA_016788965.1 Anaerolineae bacterium
GATCGACATTCAGGTTGCTCACCTGCCGCAGTGCTGGATTGGTCACGCGGAACGACGAGTTGATGTCGCTCTCGCTGACGCTGACACTCTTGGCTGCCGCCAGCGCCGGGACAACCATCGCGCTCAACGCCACCATCATCAGGACAAATACGACGAACTTACGGCTACTGTTCATGGAAACTCTCCTTCACTCTCTGGATCGGTTGTGTTGCGTTCGATGCTTCCATCATGCGCCCAATATGTTGCCAGAGTGTGTGAAGGTGTAAACTCTTTGTAAACGGATCATCAAGCCTTCGCCATCATCGCGGGATGAGCGTCTGCACCCCATCCGCGAAATCGACCACCCAGCCCGCCGTGCCCGTCGGGAGCTGAACCCGCCACCACACGAACCCATCTGCGGACATTGGCCCTTCCAGAATCGTGACCACCGTTCCATCGGCCACCGTCCCCACCCGCGCGAAAGCTCGCCCCGGCCCACTGCGGAGGTTCAGTACATCCCCATCCGTTGTTCGCACAGTTGCCTGTCCACCCACTGTCAGTACAGCCGCGCTGCTCAGCGTCGGAGAGATCGGCGTCACCACCACGCCCGACGGCAGCACCCGCCCCCACCCCATGAACGGCCCCGCGCTGGCCGGAAGCACATCGCTCGTCCAGGCGATCTGCGCGTTTGCCCCCAACGAACTGTTCCACACCATCAGCGGCGTATACGGCGGCGAAGATAAGCGCGTATCCACGAAGTACAGCGTCGTCCCGCCGGATCGTCCGCTGCTCCCCACCGTATAAATGAACCCGCTGTACAGCCCTTCGACGCTGGTCAGGTTCGCCGTCGGCGTCATGTTCACGTTGCCGGCGATCACCCCGCTCCGCTCCATCACCTGTAGCCGGTAAGCCGAAACTGCGTCGTCGTACTGCGCCAGCAGCACCCGCTCCCCACCCTGAACGAAGCGCGGGTAATGTCCCCCAACCAGCACCGTCACCGGGTAACGCTCCCCCAGCGATGGCTCATACACCTGTACCGTGTTGATCTGGGGGAAGCCGAATACCTCGTCATACACTGTCGGGAAGCGGACATCCGCCAACGACGATACCACCTCGCCCGTCAACAGATACGTATCTGCCCCGAACGTCGGGTACGCCGATCCGGTCGTCACCACCCCCGCCGCCAGATTCCAGTCATAAGTGACGTATTCGGGCTGCCCCTCCGTCCCTAACGGAATCACATTGAAGAACACCTCCCCGCCGCGATACGCCCGCACCGCTGGCAGACGGAAGCCGGAGCCATGCTCCAAACCTGCCGAAACCGCCGCCGTGTCCCCAGGTCGCAGGATGAACATGTCGAACACCGTCAAGTCCATGACGAGGATTTCCCAGCCCACCGCTTCGCTGGCATAGCCGAACGCCACCGCCCCACTGCCCGCGTCAAAATTCGCCGCGCTCCCGGCGAAGTCCAGGCTGCTCGTCGCCCCCAACCCCAACCCATAATTTGAAACGACGATGTTCACGCTCAGATCATAAACATTGAAATAAGTCCCCGTAGAATTCGTGAACGAATACGCGATCCACCGTGAATTCGGCGAGATCGCCACATACCGCGAGAAGGTCGCGTCCGTGCCGCCTGGGAGAACGAATTGGCTGAGCATTGCCCCGGCATGATCGATCAGCGTCACCCGCCCGATCTCGTATTCGTACAACCACGCCTGCCACGGCGATCCCGCCGCCTCAACCGCCCCCCATCCCAATGAAACCATAAACGTCAGAATGAGAAAGATCGCGATACTTCGCCCCCGCATCATCCCTGCCTCCTCTACCATAATCCAGCGAAAAATCCCCACTCATCATAAGTGTAGACCATTCAGCCGAATCCGTAAGAAACAAAACGGAGCGCCCTGTTCCGGCGCTCCGCCCAATCCCTAATCCCCAACCCCTGATCCCCGCCCTATCCCCCCGCGCTGGCGATCACCCCGGAGGCCATCAGCCGTTCGCGGGCCTCCTTCGCTGGAGTGAAGTTGCTGTCCAGTTGTATCGCCATATCGTAGTTGGACAGTGCCCGCTCATAGTCCTTCAACCCCTCCCGCGCGATCCCGGCGTAGTAGTACGTCTCCTCGATGAACTGCGACGTGCCCGGTTCCTTCAGTTGGATGTGCGCCAGATCGAGGACATCCTGGTAGCGCCCCACTGCGTTGTAGGCCTCATACGGCCCGAACTGATACCACAGCATCCGCCACGGCAAACCGATCTCCCGCGCCTTATCGAACGCTACTGCCGCGTACTGGTACGCCTGCGGGTCATACGCCGCCGCATCGAGCTGCGCCAGCGCCACATAACTCGACCCCATATTGAACCACGCGAACGCACTCTGTGGATCGCTCAGCGCCCGCTGCCGGTTCATCTCCAACGCCGCCAGCGCATTGCTGATCGGATCGGCATTCGTCCCCAGCAGACTCAGCAGTTCGGCCTCGCGCTCATACTTGTACAGCACGATGTAGATGTTGTTGAAGTGGCCCCAGCACCGCTCGAGATGTTCGTAAGAGTATCGTCGATTCGGACCCAGATAGCTGTCGTGCGAATTGACCTGCTGCGCCCCATCATCGTAGCCCGTCAGCAGCAGATAATGCCCCATCCAGCCCAGTCGGTCTGGTTCAGGATCGTACCCTGCCTCGATGATGACCGGGAAGTCGTTCGCCAGCAGCGTCTTGAGCGTCAGCATATCGCCGCCCACCCGCATCAGTGCCCGCGTCGTCCCGGCCGTCTGCGTATTCACATACTCGACCATCTGCCACGGGCTGACGTTCCCATCCTCGCTCGTCGGCTTCAGCCAGTTGGCCGCCGGGTCCTGATCTGCCGCGAACCCGAAATACGTCAGCCCCATCGTCAGCGTCGCCGGGCCGCAGTTGTTCCAGTGCTGCGGAATGTGCTGGAACCCGGACATCTGGTACGACGCCGGCAGCGCCGGAGCCGCATCCTGCGCCCCCGCCACCCCCGCGCTGACCATCAGCACCACCAGCGCCAGCCATCCCATCTTCATCAGTCTGTTCATGAGCCGCAACCCCGGATACCCCTTCATACCTTGATACTCCGGCATTATAGCACTCCTCGCCGATCCCCCGTCCGCTGGCATCTCGACGATTCCTCGACGCTGGCGAGTCGCCCGCCCGCTGCCCTCCATGCCGCCCATCAGCAACTTGTGGCAATCAACCCCTGAATACCTTATACTTAAAGACCATTTCGGAGTATTTCGACTGCGAATGCCCCTTTAACGCGCCTTATCGAGGATCACGGGCCGCCATGCCAGATGCAATGATCGGGAAGAAAATTGGCGAATTCGTCATCGAAGAACGTCTCGGCCAGGGTGCGATGGCAAGCGTCTACAAGGCCTTTGAACCTTCCATCAACCGCCATGTGGCCCTCAAAGTCATCCGCCTGGATGAAGGCCCCGGCCTGCAAGAAGAGTTCCGCCGCCGCTTCGCCCGCGAAGCCGAAGTCATCGCCAAGCTCGAACACATCCACATCCTGCCCATCTATGCCTACGGCATCAACGACGACCTCGCTTTCCTGGCGATGCGCTGGCTGCGCGGCGGCACGCTCAGCGAAGTCCTCAAGAAACAGCGCCTCCCGCTCGACCGCGCCGCCGACATCTTTAAGCAGGTCGCTCAGGGCCTCGCCTATGCCCACAGCAAAGGCATCATCCACCGTGACCTCAAACCCAGCAACATCATGCTGGATGACGCCGGCAACGCCTATCTGACCGACTTCGGCCTCGCAAAGCTGGCCGAAGGCAGCGGCGAACTCACCCGCAGCGGCACGATTGTCGGCACGCCCGCCTACATGTCCCCTGAACAGCTTCGCGGCGAACCCCTCGATCAGCGTTCCGACATTTACAGCATGGGCGTCATCCTCTACAACATGCTGGCCGGCCGTCTGCCCTTCGATACCAGCACCAGCGACATGGTCTCGATCATCTACCAGCACCTGGAGAAGCCGCCCACCCCGCCCAGCGAATTCAACCCGGAGATTCCCCCTGCCGTCGAAGAGGTCATCCTCAAGTCCCTCCACAAAGACCGCAGCGACCGCTACTTCACCGCCACCGAGATGGCCCGCGCCCTCAACCTCGCCCTGGGACGCACTCCCGGCAGTTCCGATCATCTCGAACCGGCCATGCCCGCCCGCTTCATCAACACCACGCAGGACATCAAACTCCCCTCCCAAAACATCCTTGCGCCGTCTCGCACGCCGCTCATCATTGGAGCCGCCGTCATCCTGGCCGCTCTCATCCTGGCCTTCGCCCTCCTGCAGAACAACGGCTCCGGCGGCGCTCAGCAATCCACCCTGACCGCCGAAGCCCAACTGGTCATCGCCTCCATCGCCACCCAGACCGCCAGCGCCTGGACGCCCACTCCCCTTACCCCTGCCACCATCCTCACGGGTAAAAGTGGCCCCTCGACCGATTACGTGCCCACCGAGCTGCAGATCGCCGCCGCGGCCGCCAAACTCGGATCGAACGGCTTTGTCGCCTATATCGCCTGCACCCAGAGTACCGAGTTCCATGCTGGCCTCGCCCGCGAAATGGGTGATCTCGCCCGCCAGTATGGGCTGTCCTACCGCGTCTACGATAGCAACGCCGATCCCTACCAGGAAGTCACCCAGGTCGAGAGAGCGCGCGCCGACGGAGCCACCATGCTCATCGTCTGCCCGCTGGATGCTGACCTTCTGGCCGCCAGCCTGCGCTCCGCCCAGGATGCCGGGATGCCCATGGTCTTCTTCCACGACCAGATGCCCAGCTACGGCGGCGTCCTGATCGGCGGCGATAGCTACGCTCTCGGCCTCGAACCCGGCCGCTTTGCCGGTCGCATCGTCCGCGACGAACTCGGCGGCACTGCCAACGTCATCATCCTCGACTACCCCGACCGCGCCGATATCGTCGAACGCGCCAATGGCCTGGAAGACGGCCTCAAAGAGTTCGCTCCCCGCGCCCGTGTGATCGGCCGCTACCTCGGCGCGACCCGTGAGGGCGGCAAAGCCTCCGTCGAGAAGCTGCTTGCCGATGGCGTGACCTTCAATGTCATCCTCAGCATCAACGACGCCGGAGCCTTCGGCGCCGTCGAAGCCATGGAAGCCGCCGGGATCGACCCCGCCTCCGTCATCATCTCCAGCATCGATGCCGAGGCCCTCGCCCAGCAGTACATTGCCGAAGGCTACTTCTTCCGCGGCTCCGTCCAGTCCAACCGCCAGGGTCTCGCCCAGGCCATGATCAATTCCGCCACCATTCTCCTGGCCGGCGGAACCCTCCCGGAAAAAGTCCTCGTCCCCCCCGGTCAGATGGTCACCAAAGAAACCCTGGAGGCCACCCCCACATCCTGACCCCCAGCGCCGCGATCACCTGACCGATCCGGCGCTCCGAGGCGGTTTCCTCGATCAGCCGCTTGTACGGGCGCAGCGTGCTGCGCCCGCTTCAGTAGGGACGCCATTCTTGGCGTCCGGGATGTCGGCGCGGTTCTTCTGGAGGTCTTGGCTGTCGCTGGAGACGCGCAGAGTGGCGTAGGTTTTGGGAGAAGTCACCGGAATTAACCAAAAAGGTGTTCGCTGCTCAGATTCCTGATCCGAATACCAGACCTTTTCGGTTTAGAAAAGCGATCAGAAAAACGTCCTGTTTCACGGAACTAAGTGTCTGTAAAAGAATAACTGTCCGGAGTTTGCCGTCTACCGATGACCTGAATCGGACACTTATATTTTTACGGACCCTAAAGGTCACATGCGCTGCTATTCATTGTTGTCTATGTGAGGAACGGGTTCTGTCGAGGATATCCCTCAGATAGACAGGGTTACCCATCGCGGCGAGGTACTTGTACACCGCCTCCATTTGAATTTGGCTGCGATGCCAGTGGGATCATCGAGAGAAGCACTTCACCAAGGCTGTTCCAAGAAAATAATGCTCCATTTTGAACCCCTATCCCCCCAGCCCCCTTTCCCCGCACGCGGAGAAAGGG